>JAFEAR010000038.1 GCA_018266335.1 Bdellovibrionales bacterium | reverse complement strand
CTGACAGTCGTCAGGCTGCTTCCCAAGAATGCGTACGGATCATGAACCAGCTTCGTCCAGAGGTCGTGATCACGTTTGGCCCGGACGGAGTTTCAGGGCATCCTGATCACGTTGCTTTGAGCACGATTGTGACCGACGCCTTCTCCGAGGCTCGAGAGAGCTTGAAGATTTCGGAAGGACTCGAAGAGGGAGTCCCATTTCAAGCTCTGTATTATGTCCTTGGCCCAACTACGATCCCAAAATCATGCAAGATCACTAAGCTGCTGGAGCCCACGATTACGACGCACGTAATCGATATTCGCGAGTCCGGTCAAATGAAGCTAGCGGCGGCGCAAAGCTATAGAAGTCAACAGCACTTGATACCGGAGACCCTGGCGGAACTTGCCGCGATACAGGAGGAGCCTGAGAGATTCCATCGGGCTTATCCGCTGTGGACTGGAAGCCAGCAGGAAACAGAGTTGTGAGCATTTGGGAATTGTGACTATATTTCAGGCATGACCACAAGCAAAATGACGTTTCATGTCGAAGCCCGGAGGCTCGATTCGCACGGGAGCCTAGCCCGTTGCAAGGACGCTGAAATTCGGCTGGACACCGATCTGGCTGGCCGCCTGGATAGCTTCAACCCGGCAGAGCTGCTGCTCGCGGCCCTTTCTGCCTGCATGATTAAGGGGATTGAGCGTGTGATGCCCCTGCTCAATTTCTCCCTCCGTGGCGTCGAGGTGCGGGTGGACGGCGTCCGGCAGGACGTCCCGCCGCGAATGGAGAGCATAAGC
The DNA here is from genome assembly GCA_018266335.1 of Bdellovibrionales bacterium. Next base: position 18,263 of record JAFEAR010000038.1, on the reverse strand, counting down.
TACGAGATTGTCATCGATACCGATGAAACTGACCACCGGCTCGACATGTTGCATGAGAACGTTAAGAAGTTTGGCACGGTATTCAATACTGTGTCGCCTGGCACGTCCCTGAGCGGTGTACTGCGCAGGAAGGAATCGCCTGCCCATGAAGGGTGAACACGCGCATGGCCCGGTGGAATTCAACAAGGCATTTGCAATTGGGATAGCCCTGAACACGGGCTTTGTGGCCGTTGAGGCGTTCTACGGTTGGAAGGTGGGCTCCCTGGCGTTGCTTGCCGACGCCGGGCACAACTTGAGCGATGTGGCTGGTCTGGTGTTGGCTTGGGGCGGTGCATTGGCGGGGCGCATCGAGCCGAATCCTCGCCATACCTATGGCTGGAAGCGCGCCAGCATTCTTGCAGCCTTTGCAAACGCGCTGCTTCTGATACTGGCGATGGGTTCGTTAGCTTGGGAAGCGATAGGAAGGCTCTCGTTGCCATCGCCGGTCCAAGGAAGCGCCATCATGGCTGTGGCTGCTGTCGGCATTGTGATCAATAGCGTGACTGCATTCCTTTTTATGAAGGGCAGTGAACACGATCTCAATATTCGAGGCGCCTTCCTCCACATGGCGGTTGACGCGCTGGTCTCTCTGGGCGTGGTGGTGGCCGGAGCCCTCGCGCTTTGGAAAGGCTGGAATTGGATCGACCCGATTGTGAGTTTGGTGATCGTAGTCGTGATCCTTGCCAGCACATGGAGCCTGTTTCGCCAGTCATTGCACATGCTTTTTGATGGTGTGCCGTTTGAAATTGACCCGATGGCCGTCCAGCAATATCTAGAATCGCTTCCCGGTGTTCGACAGGTCCACGATCTGCACATCTGGGCCATGGGTACCTCACAAATTGCACTCACCGCTCACCTGGTTATGCCGGCCGGGCACCCGGACGACGTATTCTTCCAAAAGGCAACTCAAACTCTGCACGACCGCTTTGAAATTGGCCATGTCACCCTTCAAGTTGTGCGGGAGGCGTTCTGCCAGCCTTGCGTTTCGCCTAAAGTCCGCGAATAAAGAGCAGCAGTGAGTCTACCTCGCTTTTCTTCCACGCATAAATGGAGACGGCTCCGAACATTTCACCGCCCTCCAGGATTTTGGCGTCGCTCATTCTCGTAGAGATCCCAACCAGCGTCTTGATGCCTGCGTGAGAAGTGTTTGCGCCGTCGTCGTCGTGGCAATGGCCGCAATGAACGGCAAACGATTGGGCTCCTTGGCGCCAAGCGATCAGTTTGTCCGCGACCCGTTTGATCTGCGCCACTGAGGCTTCAAAGGTCTCATCGAGACGAACGACACCACTGCCATCGAGAACGACAGCCCGCGCTTCTGCTGCTGATTGACTGGTTGCCATGATCTCCCGTAGCTGCCGACCCGGCGTATACACCGGCACGGTGCCGCACGATTTTTGTCCGAGGCTGGTCCAGGCCAAGGTGACTTCTAGTCCAAAAGTTCTGACTCGTTTCACCTCGTCCAAAACCGCAGGGCAGAGCTCAGCTGGCAGCGCGGATGAAATTAGCAATAGGGCGTGAGGCTTGCCGTCCACTAGGGCAGCTAACGTCCTGCTCTCACTCTTGGCGTCTTCAACAGTACCGCTAGAGACATCTTTTCTCAAAAGTGAAGCAGGCGGCGGCATTGCAACCAACAGCGCGCCGATCAAGATGCCCGCGACCAATACCCATCCCTTATGCACCTGTCCGTGTCCTTAAGAATGAAATAAATTCACTTTCATTGCGGGTCAGACCTTCAAACTGAGCAATAATTTGGCCGTCGGGCGTGAGAATTGCATAGTACGGAAGCGCCACGGACCGGAACTTCTCGTCTTGAAGTTTCTGATTGAACTCGGACGCGGCGTCCGTGCCGTCGGTGAACAGATCAACCAAAACCAGCCCACTCAGCGCCTCATCGACTGTGGCACGAGAAAACATATTGGCCTTCATCCAGTGGCAATTGGTGCAGGCATGGCCTGTAAAGTTTACGAGCACCAGCTTTTGCTCTTGCTTCGCCAGTTGCAACGCGGCGCGGTAGTCGTCCTTGAGCCATTTCTGTTTACTGAGCTGGCTGGCTGCGAATACGCCTGATTCCGCGGTGGGAGGAGGTAAAATTGCTTCCAACTCGCCAAGCCGCCCCCCGAAGACGCCTGGAAGCAGCGTCACCGCGAAAGCAACCAGCAGGGAGGCTACGAGCATCCTGCCGAGGCCAAGGTCTTCATCCCGCTTTACACCTTCCAGCCGCAGAAACCCCAAGAGATAGAGACCTGGTAGCAGGAAGAACACGAACCACAGAGCAAGGAAACGGTCCCGAGTCAGGATGCCAAGTTGCAGCACCTGGTCCACATTGCTTAGGTATTTCAATGAAGCAGCGATCACAACGAATCCCATTACGACCTTGACTCGAAGCATCCAGTGGCCGCTCCGCGGCAAGCGTGCCAGCGCCGAAGGGAAAAGAGCCAGGCCGAAAAACGGCGTCGCCAAACCAGCCGCGAAACCGATCATTCCTACGGTGGGCTGCCAACTCCCGCCCTGCACCGATGCGGCCAAGAGCGTCCCCATGAACGGCCCCACGCAAGCGAAAGAAGTGAGAGAAAATGCCAGGCCCATGACAAGCGCACCCATATAGCCGCCTCGCCCTGATGCCGTATTCAATTTCGTTAAGAGGGACGACGGCAAGGTGATCTCGAATGCTCCCAGCAAGCTGAGACCGAAAAGGAAAAATAGAGCCGCGATGAATCCATTTACCCAAACACTGCCGCCTAGCTTGACGGCACCGAATGGTCCGGCCACCGCAGTCGCACCGAGACCGAGAAGGGTGAACAAGAGAACGATGCCGAGACAAAACACGGTCGCCTGGGCAATGGTGTCGCGACGGCTCCGCTCGCCTTGGCTCGTGAGAAAGGGCAGCGTGAAAGGGATCATTGGAAATACGCACGGCGTGAAGATGGCCGCAAGGCCGAACCCAAAAGCGACCAATATGAAAGCCCCAAGCCCCTGCGTCTCATTGGCAGATTGCTTGGGTCCTGATCCCGGCCCCGCTTTTGTCAACTCCGGGTTCCCTGAGATGTAAGCAGGCGGAATCACAGAAACGCTTGCGGGTGCGCCCGGGTCAACTCGCAACGTCGTTGCCACCTGTTTGGTGGTTGGACGTATGCAGGTTTTCTCAGTGCAAACTTGGTAGCGAACGGAAACGGTGAGGGGGATTTCTCCTGCGGATGCATTCGCTCCTAACGTTACTTTCGCCAACAGGGGAATGGTTCCTTCGAAGGTTTCAGTATCCACGCCAAAGTTGGCGTCGAACTTCCGTTCCGGCTTAGGTTGGAACACCTCAACATGGGCAATCAAAGTGCTTTCGCCGAACTTCACGGTAGTCGGAATCGCTCCGCCTGCCGGGGTGGTTAGCGAATAGAGATGGTATCCGGGCTGCACCTTAGCGGTGAGTTCCACCACAGTCTGCTGCCCTGGCGCAACGGACGACTTGGCTCTTAGGACCCACTGAACAGGGTCGATCTTTTGCGCATGCGTCACAGTCGCGAGCGCCAGGATCAGCAAAAACTGTTTCATGGTTAGATCTCAATCCGCTGGTTGAGCAAGAAATTCCTTGAAGCGATCCGCTATTTGATCGCGAATCCGCCGGAAAGAGTCGAGGCGAGTTGCTTCATCACCCTCCACGGCCGCTGGGTCTTCAAAGCTCCAGTGGATCCGCTTCGTGCTACCCGGAAAGATAGGACAGCTTTCTTTCGCGTTATCGCAAACCGTAATCACATAGTCGAACGCTGAGCCCAGGAATTCGTCTACTGACTTGGAGCGGTGAGACGTAATATCGACCCCGAGATCGTTCATTGCCGCAATGGCCTCAGGCCGTACAAGACTTGGCTTGGTGCCGGCGCTAAAAACCTCAAAGCGATCTCCGGCCATCGATCGCAGTAATCCCTCCGCCATCTGGCTCCGCGCGGAATTGCCAGTGCACAGTATCAACACTCGTTGTTTTTGCATGGGGTGAAACCGCTAGGCGCGTTTGATCTCTGTCGCGTAAAATTCTTTGAACTTGCTCCGAATGTCATCGCGGACTTTACGGAAGATGGCCATCTTCTCGTCGTCGGTTCCGGTAGCCTTGGCGGGATCAGGGAAGCCGATATGGCGGCGCTTGCCTACCTTCCCTGTGAAGTTGGGGCAATTCTTATCCGCATCGTCGCAAACGGTGACGACATAGTCGAAGGGCTGACCGAGAAACTGGCGGACGTTCTTGGGTTTGCCACCCGAGATGTCGATTCCAATCTCCTTCATCGCCTTGATGGCGAATGGATTTACGCGAGGTGAAGGATTGGTCCCAGCAGAGAAGACTTCAAGATTCGGGTCCAGCGACTTGAGGAAACCTTCAGTCATCTGGCTTCTTGCGGAGTTGCCTGTGCAGAGGACCAGGATCGTTGTCTTGCCGCCCACAGCGGCGACAAGAGGAAGAATAGGGGTGGCAATGACTGTTTGCAGAAGTTTGCGTCGGGTGATTCTCATTCGGTTGTTTCCTTGTGTGCTCAGCATGATTTGCAAAATTTAGTAATATTTTCGGGCTTCACCGCTTTATTGCGTGTGCAGCATTCGGAGTAAAGAAAGCCTAGTAATTCCTGAAGCGTCTCAGTATTCGCGCGGTACCAGAGAAAGGTGCTGCGGCGCTCCACCGTGACGAGTTCTTCGTTTTTCAATTTGTCCAGGTGATGAGAGAGGGTCGATGCCGGAATTCCCAATTCGCTTTGGATTTCGCCGACGATCAGTCCCTCGGGATGGGACGAGAGCAACAAGCGAAGAATGCGAAGGCGAGCATCGGTGCCGATGGCAGCAAACATGTCGGCGAAGCGCGCCGAGTCCACGGGCTCCGATTTGCTGGTTTTCCCCTTCTTTTCTAAAGTCAAGCTCATCTTGCAACCTCCTGCATTAAAGACATTGAGTCCGCCGAGTGACCAAGGGATTCGAGAAAACGTTCGGCCTCCATTGCGGCCATGCAACCTGACCCGCTTGCAGTGATGGCCTGACGATAGCGCCGGTCTTGCACGTCACCTGCGTGAAATACACCCTCGACGCTCGTGCTTGCCCAGCCGCGGGAAACAATATAGCCTTCGGCGTCGAGTTCCAATTGCCCTGCAAACGGCCCCGTGTTTGGTACATGCCCGATGGCCACGAAAATGCCATCAGCGCTTTCTGTCCAAGTTTTGCCCGTCGTCACGTTGCGGAGTGTCGCACCAGTGACCCCGCCGGTATCGGCGCCAAGCACCTCTTCAATGACGGCATTGACCTGGATTCGAATTTTCGGATTTGCCTGAACGCGGTCAAGCATAATCTTCGATGCACGGAAGTGTTCGCGGCGATGAACAAGCAGTACCTCCGACGCGAATCGGGTGAGGAAATTGGCCTCTTCCATTGCTGAGTCCCCGCCGCCAACGACAAGTACCCGCTTCCCTCTGTAGAAGAAGCCGTCGCAAGTAGCGCACGAACTGAGACCCTTCCCGATGAATCTACCCTCATCAGGCAGTCCCAGCCAGCGGGCGGAAGCGCCCGAGGCCACAATAATGGCTTGTGCCTCGACCCATTCAGAATCAATTTTGAGCCGAAAGGGTCGCGTCAGGAGATCTGCCTCTTCGACAGTTGCCGCTCGGTATTCGGCTCCAAACTTGATCGCCTGATCTTTCATGCGTTGAACTAGTTCGGGGCCCTGAATTCCTTCAGGGAAGCCAGGAAAGTTTTCAACTTCCGTAGTCAAGGCAAGTTGGCCGCCAGCATATGGGCCTTCAAGGACGAGGGGCTTCAGGCCCGCTCGCGCGGAGTAAATCGCTGCAGTATTGCCTGCACAGCCAGCGCCAACGATGATCAGTGATTTCATACTTTCCGACGAGCAGCTTGCGTTTGAAGCTACCATGATTCTAGAATACCGGAATAATGAAATCTGTCAATCTTCGAATCTTTTTTGGCGTCTGCCTCTTCTTCTCCGTCGGAGCATCGGCGGCGATCAAGCCGGCTGCCAACCGCAAAGCTGCCCCCAATTTCACCTTAAAGGGCCTGGATGGAAAGGATGTCGCGCTCTCCAGCCTCAAGGGAAAGGTGGTTCTGCTGAACTTCTGGGCTACTTGGTGTGGCCCCTGCAAGAAGGAGATCCCATGGTTCGTTGAATTCCAAAAGCAGCATCAGGCGAAAGGTCTCGTCGTTCTTGGTGTCTCGGCTGATGACGATGTGAAGGAAGTTCAAGACTTTCTGAAGTCGGTGACTGTGAACTATCCAATCGTCATGGGTACGGAGGCAACAATGAAGCAGTATGGGGGCGTCGAGTCGTTGCCAACCAGCTTTCTGATTGACCGGCAGGGGCGAGTGGCCGGCGTCCACACCGGTCTAGTGGAGCGCGCCGAGTACGTGCGTGATCTTGAAGCACTTCTCGGAAAGTAGAGCTTGTATGACTTCTGTATTTCTGCTATCATCGAATTAATGAGTTCCTGACCTATGAACAAAGCAACGATTGGCGCAAAAGATACGGAGAATCAAGTGCTCGGAGAGACGGGTGGCGTTACCAAAACGAAGACGCTCGTGGATGTCTATGACCCTGCAATGTGTTGTTCAACAGGCGTCTGCGGCCCTGCTCCCGATCCGTTCCTGCCTAGGTTCGCGGCCGATCTGGAATGGTTAGCTTCCCAAGGCGTCGAAGTTCGGCGGCACAATCTTTCTCAGGAACCGGCTGCATTTGCGGGAAACGAAAGCGTCAAGACGGCGCTGACAGCCGAGGGAACGGATTGTCTACCCATGATCCTCGTCAATGGAGAAGTGATGAGCAAGGGGAAGTATCCTGTTCGCCACACTTTAGCCCGTTGGGCAGGCGTCAAAACCGATCAATCAGCGATGGAATTGCCCATCCTCGAAAGTAAGCCCAGCGGCAAGGAGTGCTGCTAATGGACGTCGCCGACCTAGTTGTCGAGAACCCAACGAGAGTTCTCCTGTTCACGGGGAAAGGTGGCGTAGGCAAGACCACCCTCGCTTGCGCCACCGCCGTCGCACTAGCTGATGGGGGCAAGAAGGTGTTGCTCGTGAGTACCGACCCCGCCTCCAACCTGGACGAAGTTCTGGAAACGGATCTAGGAAATCAAGACCTGGCTGTCTCCGTCAAAGACGTTGCCAATCTGGAAGCTCTGAACATCGATCCTGAAGCGGCTGCTCATGCCTACCGCGAACGAATCATCGGCCCATACCGTGGCATCCTGCCGCCTGCCGCGTTGAACAGTATGGAGGAGCAGCTCTCGGGTGCCTGCACGGTTGAAATCGCGGCGTTCGACGAATTTACGAAGCTGCTCGCTGATCCGGCTGCTTCAGCCCGCTTCGATCACGTGATATTCGATACTGCACCAACGGGTCACACGCTACGTCTCTTAAAGCTGCCTGCAGCGTGGACCGAGTTCATAGCGACAAACTCTACGGGGACCTCTTGCCTGGGACCACTAGCAGGGCTCCAAGCCCAGCAGGCAATGTATGCGGCCAGCGTTGAGAATTTACTCGATCCCTTAGTTACAACCGTGATCCTAGTCAGCCGTCCGGATACGGCAGCTTTGGCAGAGGCGGAACGCACTCGCTCGGAACTTGGCGAAGCTGGTATCCGACACATCACGCTGGCATTGAATGCGATGTTTCAAGCCACAGCTAAAGACGATCCGATCGCGATGGCGCTCGAATCGCGGGCCCTAGCGGCTTTGGACAAGATGCCAACGGCGCTCGGGGAGTTGAAGAGGATCGAGGTGCCGACCTTGTCTTTTGCTCCAATTGGCGCAACAAATCTGCGGCGTGTCTCGAATCCTTCAGCGGATGCCGTCTCTTCCAGTGTCAGTGCCGATTTTGATCTTTCGTCTATCTCCTTATTAGGTTCATTGATCGACGAGCTTGAAGTGTCGGGACATGGTGTCGTCCTCACAATGGGTAAGGGTGGTGTTGGAAAAACCACGATTGCGGCGGCGGTTGCGGTGGCACTCGCCGAACGCGGCCACCGCGTCCACCTCAGCACTACGGACCCAGCGGCGCATATCGCAGCGGCAGTGCAGGACGCCGTGCCGGGCCTCACCTTGAGCCGGATCGATCCGCATGAGGAGACTGGGAAGTACTCACGCGAAGTTATGGCGCAATCAGCACCGAACCTCGACGAGAAAGGGCTTGCTTTACTCGAGGAAGACCTTCGCTCGCCATGCACGGAAGAGATCGCCGTCTTTCGGGCCTTTGCCGATGAAGTGGCGAAGGGACAAAGTGGCTTCGTGATTCTTGACACTGCGCCGACCGGGCACACGCTGCTGCTGCTGGATGCGGCTGAGGCGTATCATCGCGAGATCTCCCGCAATGCAAGCGACGTTCCTGACGCTGTTCGCGAACTGCTGCCCCGCCTGAGGAATTCGACTTTCACCAAAGTTCTGTTGGTAGCATTGCCTGAAGCGACACCAGTGCATGAAGCTGCCCGGCTTCAGGAAGATCTACGGAGAGCCGGCATTGAGCCTTACGGGTGGGTGATCAACCAGAGCTTCTTGCTAGCGGGATCGACCGATCCGGTGCTTGAAGCAAAAGCCGAGCGAGAGAAGATTTACATTCGCGAGGTGAGTGAGAAGTATGCCATGCGAGTCGCGGTGGTGCCATGGCGGGCGAATGAACCGATTGGCCCGGATGCACTCAGAGAATTGGCCGGTGGCACTCTCCTGCCAGCATAAGGATAGAGAATTATGGCGAAAGAAGCCTTGCAGACCGGGGCTGTACCCGAGAAGAAGCTGAACCTATTCGAACGCTACCTGAGTCTTTGGGTGGCGCTTTGCATGGTGGCTGGTATCGCCTTGGGGAAACTGGCGCCGGGCCCCATCCAGTCACTTCGAGGCCTGGAGTTCGGGGCGGGCAGCCAGATCAACATACCGATCGCCGTACTCATCTGGCTGATGATCATTCCGATGATGATGAAAGTGGACTTCGGCTCCATCCGAAAAGTGGGCCAAAAGCCTCGCGGCTTGTTGATTACTCTCTTCATCAACTGGATCGTCAAGCCGTTCTCCATGGCGTTCGTAGCCTGGCTATTCTTCCGGATTGTGTTCGCCTCCCTGTTAACACCGGACGAGGCTTCCCAATACATTGCCGGCTGCATCATTCTCGCCGCTGCCCCTTGCACCGCAATGGTGTTCGTGTGGAGCTATCTGACGGACGGGGACCCGGCGTACACGCTGGTTCAGGTGTCGGTGAATGACTTGATCATGCTCATCCTTTTCGCACCGATTGTGCGTTACCTGGTGAGCGGCGCTTCGTCGCTCGAAGTGCCATTTCAGGTCCTGGTCTATTCAGTGGTTGTTTTTATCGTCATCCCCCTGGTAGTCGGTGTGGCGCTAAGAACCTGGCTTGTTGGGCAGCACGGCCTGGAATGGTTCGAAAAGGACTTTCTGCCTCGGTTCGGTCCCGTGAGCATGCTGGCGTTACTCGCAACACTGGTAATGATCTTTGGCTTTCAGGCCGACAACATTACCGGCAAGTTCACGCATGTCCTTCTGATCGCTGTCCCGATTCTGATTCAGGTCTATTTCAACTCATCGCTCACCTACGGACTGATGCGCTTTTTCAAGGTCGAATATGCGATCGCCGCGCCTGGGGCGCTGATTGGAGCCAGTAATTTCTTTGAGCTCGCGGTCGCAACATCCATTGCGTTGTTCGGCCCTGAATCCGGGGCTGCGCTGGCGACTGTGGTCGGCGTGCTGATCGAAGTTCCCGTGATGCTCTCCGTATGCGCCTTCTGCAATCGTACGCGCCACTGGTTCCCGCAGAGCGAGAGCATTTAGACAAGGAGTTTCCTCATGAGATGTTACGACTGTACGATTCAAGGCGATCGCAATGAAGCGATAGGGGTTTGCCATCACTGTTCGGTTGGACTCTGCGAAAATCACGGAACGATCGTTCCAGATGTGATTTTGGGGCATGAACCAATTGCAAAAACTGTGGCACTGCCCAAGAAGGCGCGCGCGCTACTCTGCCGTACTTGCTTGGAAGCCCTTCAGCAACCCAAGGCAATTGAAGCCGAGGAAGTCCCGGATCACGAGACCCTCTACAAATCAACATATTGATCCATGCCGCTCTTGCGATCCGATGCAATTCGGTCTGCAAGAATGGCAGAGAATTTCATGTTGCTCGCCTGCATCTTCTTCGAAAGATCTCGTCCATCTGAGTGAGGCAATTGTGCCTTAGGAGACAAAACATATGAACCAGAACACGCTTCCGAAGACCAATAAGAAATCCGAGGATGCTCAGCAGTCGTGCTGTGCGGCAAACGAAGTCAAGACCTGTTGCGAACCGGCAGAAAAGGCGGAATGTTGCGGCCCGGTCAAGCAATCGCCACCGGCTCGCTGTGGATGTAAGTAGCAGCAAAACGAAATAAAAACGGTGGCTCCAGCTATGTGACTGGAGCCACCACCGTGATCGAAGACAGGAACGAGTTCGAAGCGCCGAGCCCCTCTTCGACTTAGTCGATCTGGTGCTTTGTTGGCCCGCTCGCGCGGGCGAAGAGCACGACTGAGATGCTTGCAAGCGCGATCATCGCTGCGAGCACCCCCCCATATCCCGTCGATTGAACAAGCAACAGCGAGGCGAGAATTGGACCTGCGGCTCTTGCCAGGGTTGACGGTGCGGCAAGTGCCCCACTCACTTGAGCGAAGCTTTGCCGGCCAAACAACTCCACGATGCTTACGCCACGCACAATTGTCATCACGCCATTGCTCACCCCATAAAGGCCGATGCTGGCAAGTAGGAGAACGATCGGAGCGCTGGGAATCGCCAGTCCAGCCAGTGCCGGAATGAGCATAAGCAACGCAACTTTTCCAGTCAGGGCGGCGGGCCAGCGGTTGCCGAAACGAAACTCCGCTACCCTTCCCGCCACCTGCATCGGTCCAGCGGCCGCGGCCAACCAAGCGGCCTGCTGCGGTGAAATCCCCTTAGTTTGTAAGAGCGGGATCAGGTGAACCGAGACGATGGAAAAGACAATCGCATTGAAGGTGTAGCTCAGTGCGAGGAGGAGGAATCGCGGTTGCCGAATCAGGTCGGAAACTGTCATTGCTGGATCTGTCGAAGTTACGAGCGGAGTTTGCGCCCCTCCGGCTCGGCGGAGGCCGAAGAAGTGTGCTGGCAGGCAAACGGCCACATGGAGACCGGCGTAGAAAATGAGCGCTTGCCGCCAACCGATCCATCCAACCAAACTCTCGGTTAACGGCCAGAACACGGTGCTGGCAAACCCGCCTGCCAGCGTAACAGTCGTCACTGCACGCTTGTAGTCCACTTCATATAGCGAAGTCAGCACAGAAAACGCCGGCTCATAGAGGGTCAGCGCCATCGCGATCCCTGCTACGGCCCATCCCAGGAAGAAGAGCGCAAGCGACTGTGAGAACGCGACGATTAGAAGCGCCATCGCCGCCAGCACCGATCCAACACTCATCACCAAGCGCCCTTCAAAGCGATGAATCATCGTGCCGGCTGGGTACGCGGCTAGTCCAGAGGCAAGCAGGGCAACAGAAAATGCTCCCACCATCTCCGATTGATCCCATCCACGGCTGGCTCCCATTGGTCGCAATAGGACGGAGAAGGCGTAGAACAGCGTTCCCCAGGAAATCACCTGAGTTACGCAGAGCGCCCACACGGGAAGCCAATCGACCTCTGGCCGGGAAGCAACTGTGCTGGATTCCCGGTGCGCTTCCATCATCCGCAGCAGGAACCGGCGGGCTGCACCACAGTTAGGGCGGGCTTCGCTGTTGGCTGGGAATTCGTCGTGCAGCACCCCGCTTCGGTCGCCACTGGAGCGGCAGCTGAAGGCACTTCGCAGCAGCCTGCGGTTGCCTTGGGTTCGCTGAAGCTAACGCTGCAAACGCCAGTCTCTGGTAGATCCAATTGCACGTCGTCGGCTGCTGCAATATCTCCAGCAATAGCGGACGCGATCGACCGCACCTGCTCATAGCCTGTGGCCATCAGAAAGGTTGGCGCTCGGCCATAGCTCTTCACTCCAGCGGTGTAGAAGCCAGGTTCGGGATGAGCGAGCTCCTTGTGGCCATGTGGCCGTACGGTGCCGCAACTATGCAAGTTTGGATCGATCAGTGGACCTAGCGCCTCTGACGACTCAAGCCATGGGTCGAGCTTCAGGCGCAGTTCTCTCGCCATCGAGTAGTCCGGCCGTTGTCCAGTGGCGCAAACGATCTCGTGAATTCCCTCGATCTTTCGGGGCTCCCCGGCAGAGTTGTGTCCAGTTACGGTAAGGGTCTTGTCGTCGCCCTCAACGCTGTCGATGCGAAAATCTGTCGAGACAGTGAGCTTTCCGGATTTCTGGAGGGCGCTGAGCGCGATGCCCAGCTGTCCACGCGCTGGTAGCGCGTCGGCGGCCCCGCCACCGAATACGCGATTCAAATCGGTTCCTCGTACTGCCCAAAGGACCTCGGTTCCCGGTTCCAACTGCGCGAGTTCGGCCAGGGCGAGCAGGCTATTCGCCGCCGAATGACCCGAGCCCACAACCAGTGTTGTGCGCCCCGCGTACCGCGCTCGAAGCGTGCCGAGTGCATCGGGAATGCCATAGAAAATCTGATCTGCGTGTTCGGGCTCACCGATGGCCTGGAGTCCATTCGCTCCAAGCGGATTCGGCGAAGACCAAGTCCCTGATGCGTCGATAACTGCTCTTGCTTTGAGCTCCTCTACTTGCCCCTCCGGCCCTTGAACGCGAATCACGAACGGGCTAATCTCGCGGCCTTTCGTTTTCACCTTGTCGAACCCCTCCCGAGAGATAGAGACGACCCGAGTCCGGAGTCGAATTTTGCCGGCGAGCTCCGGCAGAGCGGCCAAGGGATCGAGATAATTCTCTACTGCCTCACGAGCGGTTGGCAGACCTTGAGCTTCAGGTTCATTCCAACCATGCTCTTGGAGTAGCCGTGACGCCGCTTTGTCAATGTTGTACTTCCAAGGGGAGAAGAGTCGAACATGACCGTACTGCCGAAAGTGGTCGGCGACCTGGGACCCGGACTCGAGGACCAAGGGCTCAAGGCCGCGTTGAATGAGGTGGGCTGCTGCGGCCAAGCCGACGGGACCGGCGCCTATAATCGCGACCGGAAGAATCGAAGTGTTTGTTGTCATGGGGTATCTTGCTCTCACCCCAAAAGACGGGAACAACAGAAAAAGACGCAGATCGCGCCGAAAAATCTCTCAACAATTACCAGGCACGCAATCTGGGCCGATCCTGCGGTATCCGACAATCTTTCCATTGCGGTCGAACTCAAACTGGCAACAAGCCACCAAAGCCTCTCGCAACTTGGCGCGTCCTCGTTGGATTCGCGACTTGGCAGCGGGCAGGCTGAGCGAAAGCCGTGCGGCAACATCCGCCTGCGCCATTCCCTCCAACTCACTGAGTTGCACTGCCTCTCGATAAGGTTCAGGCAGAGCGGCAATCATCGGGGCTAACCAGCTCTCTACGATTTCCTCAACATCGGCTGGTTGATCGTTTGACTGAAGATCTAGATCGTCAACATCGACCGCCCGGATGGTCTTCCGTCGGTAGTGGTCAATCACAGCATTCTTTGCGATCTGCCAGATCCAAGCATGGATGCGGGTTTCGTCGGAAAGCTGACCAGCGCCTTGGTAGACGCGCAGAAGGATGTCCTGCGCCGTATCCTCCACGTCAGCCGCGTTGGAGATTCGTTTGGCCAAAAATCCGCGGAGCTTAGGTAGCAGACTAGCAAGGGCTGCCTCTGACACAGGGCCGCCATCATTCAGAATCGGTAGGAGGTTGCCGCCATCACTGCCCATGACAACTCCATCGTACTTCCTTGCATGAGGTATTTGAAGTGCGATGTTGGGACAGCAATCCGAGGAGCTTGAAGTACGTCTGAGTCGATGCCGCGCATAGTTTCAACTCCGATTTTCAACCAAACTCTGATTCGCGCCGCGGGAGTACCGCTTTCGAATGGTTCACTAGAAGCGCGCTACCATCACTAGAAACCATGGCGGGGCAACCTGGCCAAAGCCTTCGGATTGAAGCAAGCCATTGCTCCAGCATCGCCCGAAATCGCCGAGGTCGCGAGTACTCCACACAACCGAGCTGCTGGGCAAGGCCAAAGCCCCCAAATAGCGGAATCCGTTCCGAGCCCTTCGCAGAGAAGCAGCGATAGGTCAGCCAGACGAACAAGTCCAAGACGGCTGGCGCCGATGCCAGCACCTTGACGGCATCAAGGTCGGCTGGTATCGGGTGCTCTGAAATCTCGCGATAGAACTCTTCACTGAGGATGACGACGTTGGCGAACTCATCTGAGAGAGGTGGGTGGGCGGAGTCGTGGTTGTACCAAATCTGCGCCTCTGACAGGAAATTGAAACGAGAACGGTGGACCACCTTCGCGGGAAGCCGACTCGACTCGGAACCGAAGAAGATCGTTGCGCCGAAGATCCGCTCGAACGCAGAAATCAGACGTCGGTACTCCTTTCCACCCTTCGAAAGCCCAAATGTATCTAGTAGCTCAGCCGCCGACTCGAAACGGACGATTCGACTCTGCTGCTGGACGGCCATCGTCGCCAAGAAGATCGGCACAAGGCGATCCTGGCCAAAGGGAAGGCCAAAGTCGGGGTGACCCGTGACTTGAAGAGTGAAGTGTCCGTTCCGGCGCTCAAAAAGAAGTTGGCCCGCAGGCGGACGCCTAATGGGCAGTCCACACAACACAAACGGCCTAGCCGTAAACCCCAGCGTCTGAGTAGCGGTTTCCCTCTTTTCCCGCACCAGACAAATGCCCTCAGCCTTCTTCAGCTTCTGTTTGGAGACGACGAACTCGCCGAAGTCTCGGGCAAGAACTTGCCCTGCATGCTCCAGGGTGCCCCTCGGTTGCCCAAAGGTGTTCACAGAGCCGCCTTGGAGAGGCAAGAATCCCAAATCGACCCAAAATTGGTGACAGTTTTGGTGACAGTTGGCTGTTTTAGATACTTTTGGGGAGGGTGGCCGGAATGGCCTAAGAGGTTGAAACTAAACCAACAAGAGGTTGGTTGCGGGGGCATGATTTGAACATGCGACCTTTGGGTTATGAGCCCAACGAGCTACCAGACTGCTCCACCCCGCAACGCTATAGTAGCGTAACCACCCCAGCCGATCAACTTTTCCAGCAAGAATTTGTTTGTCCGATAATAGATGCGTGATCCGTCTCGCTAGCCTGGCCATACTCACCCTTTTCAGTGCCAGTTTCCTGTCTGCGCAGAAGCCCAGAAACTCGCTCGTTCTCCTCCTGATTGGACCTCCCGGGGTCGGCAAATCGCTCCACGCCAAGAGCCTCGCCCGGAAGTACAAAGTACCGGCGATTTCGGTGCAGGATGTTCTGCGGGCGGAGTTGGGCAAGCAGTCCTCGTCGAGGCTCAGCCAGGCGCTGCAACCGCTCATTTCTTCAGGTGAGCTTGTCTCCGCGCCGGAAGCCGATGCGTTGATGCGCGCCCGGCTACTGCGTCCCGATGCGGGGAAAGGCTTTATTCTGGACGGCTATCCTACGACGCCGGCGCAGGCCGAGTCGCTGCGGCAGTTTCTCACCGAAAACAAGTATCCGCGGCCCATCGTGATTCTGCTCGATGCGCCGGATGAGGTTCTGAAAACCCGGATGGAGATGCGCCATCGCGCCGACGACACGCCGCAAACCATCGAACGCCGGATCCGTGAATATCGCGAACTGGGCAGGCAGGCGGCGGATTGGTACGGCAACGACAATCTGCTGCGGGTGGACGGGTCCGCCCCGGCGGCAATCGTAACCGCGAGAGTGGTGGAACAGATTGAAGAGGCGGATACGACGACCGGATTTAAGGTCCGGCGGCCGGTTCCCGCGAAGCCCTAGAGATTAGTCCCGGCCGGAACCTTGGATCTGTACCAGTTCCGGCGCGCCGTGCTGGTCGAGCGGCGCGGACTTGATCGTCTGGGGTGCGCGGAAGAAGTCGAAGTACGAAACGTAGTGCACGCAGGAGATGGTGCAATACGGTGCGCAGGACTTTTCCGTCAGATATTCGCGACGGATGTCCTCCACCGAGTACTCGGCAAGCGGCTTGGCCGGATAGCCGCGCTGCTGCGAGCAATAGTGCACAAGCCCGTCCTCGCAGACGTACACGTAGCGGGCGCCGGCCCGGCAACGCCAATCGGTGGAACGCCCTTCGGCGATCGCATCCTGAAAGATGTCGTGCAGACGCGCAAAGTGGCGCTTCTTGCCCTTGCTGAATTCGCGGTAAATTTCCTGTTCGCGAGGGCCGAGCGGCCGCAACTGGCCGTCGCCGTCGTGAATGATGCCGAGGGTCGAGGAGAAGCCAAGTTCCAGGGCGCGCTTGGATACCACGAGCGCGTCTTCCGGATTGCGAATCCCGCCGCCGATGACGGAGTTGATGTTCACGTGGAAATCGGCGTGCTCGGACAGCATCTGCAGCTTCTTGTCCAGCACTTTCAACGACTTCTTGGACACGTCGTCGGGCATCACATTGTCGATCGAAATCTGCATGTGATCGAGGCCGGCGCGGTTCAACCGCTCGATCCGGTCCGGCATCAGCAGATACCCGTTGGTGATCATGCAAGCCAGGACGCCGCGCTTCCGCATCTGGGCGATGATGTCGTCCAGTTCCGGGTGCAGCAACGGCTCGCCACCGCTCAAGGTGATGATGGTGGTTCCCAGATCCGCCAGTTTATTGATACGGCCGATCATCACGTCTATCGGTACTGGCTTCGAGTAGTTGTCGTACTCGTTGCAGTAGGTACACGTGAGGTTGCAGCGGCGGATCGGAATGATGTGCGCCATGATCGGATGGTCGCGGTCGGCCGCTCCATACGCCACTAGCTTCAGTTCCCGCATGCGGCGGGAGACTGCGCTCATCTTACGGTTCCAACGAATTGATCGGAAAGCCATTCGTGAACTTAACCTTCGTATTATCCCATAAGGCGGGGAGGCTGTAACATCCGGTCGCCAAGGCGCGGTTCCGGGGGGGTGAATGGCGATTTCGGCGGTCCAGCGGAAGCCGCGATGCTAGCCTGAAGAGAGATCCAGCATGAAAGCCATCGCCGTACATCCGGCTGCGCGCGAGACGGGCTTCGCCAGCATCCCCGAACCCGAGCTAAGTTCCCGCACCAGCATTAAGATCCGCATCCTCGAAGTTGGCGTCTGTGCGACGGACCGCGAAATCAGCCGTGGCATCTTCGGAACCCCGCCCGAAGGCTATGATTTCCTGGTCCTGGGACACGAATCGCTGGGCGAGGTTGTGGAAATTGGAGCGGACGTTACTTCTGTTCAGCCAGGCGATCTGGTGGTGGCGATGGTGCGGCGGCCTTGCGGAGTCGCCGGATGCGTTCCGTGCGAGGCTCGACGCCAGGATTTTTGCGGCACCGGCACCTACGCCGAGCGCGGCATCCAGCATTTGCACGGCTTTATGACGTCGTTCGTGGTGGAAGAGGAAGCGCAGGTGGTCAAGGTCCCGCCGCATTTGCGCGAGTTCGCCGTGCTGGCCGAACCTCTGACGGTCGCGGAAAAAGCCCTGCAGCAGGTGGATGCCGTACAATCCCGCCTCCCGTGGCACGGTTCGCGAACGGCGCTGGTGTTGGGCGCGGGTCCTGTGGGACTGCTGGGCGCGATGGCGCTGCGAATCCGCGGGTACCGTACGGCGGTGTTTTCCCGCGAACCGGCGAATGATCCCAAAGCCTCCATCTGCGCGGCCGCCGGTATCGAATACATCTCCGTGGGCGACGTTCGCGATGGTGCCGAAGTCGCGACTGCGCTGGGCAACATCGACCTGGTGTACGAGGCTGCGGGATCGTCGGCGTTCGCGTTCGATATGCTGCGCCATCTGGGTACGAACGGCGTGTTCGTGCTGGCGGGAGCGGCGGGGCATGCGGGTCCTGTGCCGGTGGACACGGATCGCCTGATGTGGAATATGGTGCTGAAGAACCAGGTGTTGCTGGGGACGGTCAATGCCGGACGCCAGGCGTTTACGGACGCGATCGCCGACCTCGCGACGTTTGACCGGGAGTTCCCACAAGCGGTTCGACGTCTGATTTCACGGCGCTACGACATGGCGGATCACGCGCAACTGATCGAGGGTTCCGCGGGCGGCATCAAGAACGTGATCGCGATCGACGGTTAGACTTCGCGCGCGCGCTCGGCCTTTAGTTCTTCGATGTTGACGAGTTCGGTCGGATAGTTGCCCGTGTAACAGGCATAGCAATAGGAACAGTCGGTATCGGCGACGGCCTG
>JAFEAR010000037.1 GCA_018266335.1 Bdellovibrionales bacterium | reverse complement strand
TGTTTAACGCCGAGTACATTTCGGGAGGTTCGAGTTCCGGTTCCGCAGTGGCTGTCGCATCCGGACAAGTGGACTTCGCGCTGGGAACCGACACCGCGGGTTCGGGCCGCGTACCCGCGGCGTTCAACAACATCGTGGGGTTGAAGCCGTCGAAGGGCGCGATCTCGAACCAGGGCGTGGTGCCCGCGTGCGCAAGCCTCGACTGCGTGACGTTGTTCGCGCGCGATGCCGCGACGTGCGCACGAGTGTTTGAAGCAGTGGTCCCTCGGCCGGCCTCGCTGCCAGGGTGGGCGACGGGCAAGTTCCGCTTCGGCGTGCTGCCGGTCGATCAACGCGAATTCTTCGGCGACATCGCGGCGGCGAGCCTGTATCAGGACGCGATCGAACGTTTGGGGTCGCAGGGCGGCACGGCAGTGGAGTTCAACTACACGCCGTTCAAACAGGCCGCTTCCCTTCTCTATGCGGGACCCTGGGTCGCCGAGCGATACGCCGCGGTGGGCGACTTCATCGCGTTGCACCAGGAGGCGGTGCATCCGGTGGTTCGCGACATCATATTGGGCGCGACGCGGTATTCGGCGGTGGATGCGTTCAAGGCGATGTACGCGCTCGAAGCGTTGCGCCAGAAGTCGCTGCCGGTGTGGGACGCGGTGGACTTCCTGCTGTTGCCGACCACGGGCACGACGTACAAGATCGCGGAGGTGGAGGCGGACCCGCTGCGGTTGAACACCAACCTGGGTTACTACACGAACTTCGTCAATCTGCTGGATCTGGCGGCAATCGCGATTCCCGCAGGGTTTCGTCCCAATGGACTGCCGTTCGGCGTGTCGTTGATCGCGCCCGCGAGGACCGACTGGGCGCTGCTGGAACTTGCGTCGCGACTGGAGGAGGTTCGCGTCACGGTGGTGGGCGCGCACCTGACGGGACAGCCGTTGAACAAGCAGTTGACGGAGCGGGGCGCGAGGCTGGTTCGCACGTGCCGGACCGCGAAGAATTACCGGTTGTACTCGCTGGCGAACACGACGCCTCCGAAACCCGGCTTGGTGCGCGAGGAGGGATTTGAAGGTCCTGGGATTGAGGTGGAAGTGTGGGCGATGCCGTCACGCAACTTCGGGTCGTTCGTGAATCTGATTCCCGCGCCGCTGGGGATCGGGTCCATCGTGCTGGAAGACGGCGTTCGCGAGATGGGGTTCATCTGCGAGCCTCAGGGGTTGCACGGTGCGACGGAGATCACGAGCTTCGGAGGTTGGAAGAAGTGGCGAGCGTCGCTCGCGGGATAACGCCTGACTATCCTAAAGGCATGGAGCACGACCGCCAGTACGTGGAACAATGCAATGGCGGATTTTACGTCGCCGGCACGCGCGTTTCGTTGGACTCCATCATATATTCGTTCCAGGCTGGAGACTCACCGGAGACGATTCGCCAGAACTTCTCTTCGCTGGCTCTGGAGCAAGTGTACGACGCCATCGCCTTCTATTTGGCGCATGAACACGAAGTCGATGCCAATATCCTCGAAGGCGAGGCCGAGCGGGAGATCCCGTCTTTAGCGCAAGCCACTCGAACTCTTACGCTCATCTGGACCGTGTTCGGCATGAAGTGGCGCCGAACGCTACGCGCCTTCGTCTTAATACGTCGAAAAGTTATGTGAGTCCTAAATTAGAATTCACTGTTCGAAATGTCGTGACCCAGGCCACTCTGAAGCATTCTCGAAAGTATTGTCTCGCCAACGATTCCACAAGCTCTTCTGCAACCACAGGCTAAGCAAGAAGGTCAGCGAAAGGATTCCACAAAACTGTAGAGTAGCTCCAGACCGGTTCCATCGTAGTGAGATTAAAGAAACAAGCCAAGTGACAAAAACCGAGCTATTTATAACAAGAATTAGGGCAATAAATTACTTGACGCACAAACGTAGTTGACGCACAATGGACTCATGAGCAACGAAATGAGTCTTCCGAAGACCCTGCAAGAAGCGATTGTGTACTTCTCGGACTTGGATCGTTGCACGGCGTACGCGATCAAGCTCCGCTGGCCCAACGGCATCACTTGTCCCCGTTGCGCTTCCACTGAGCATTCCTATATCTCGACCCGCCGCTTTTGGTTCTGCAAGGGCTGCAAGAAGCAATTCACCATCAAAGTCGGCACCATCATGGAGGATTCGCCGATCAGCCTTGATAAGTGGATGACCGCCGCGTGGCTCATCTGCAATTGCAAGAATGGCATCAGCAGCTATGAGATTGCCCGTGACCTCGGATTGACTCAGAAGACGGCGTGGTTTCTGGATCACCGCATTCGCATGGCTATGCGTTCCGGCTCGTTTGATAAGTTCTCCGGCGACGTGGAAGCGGACGAAACGTTCATCGGCGGCAAGGCGCGGAACATGCATCAGGGGAAGCGTGCGGAGCGCATCACTGGCACTGGCGGCAAGGATAAGACCGCTGTCATGGGCATCCTGAAGCGCGACAAGGACGGCAAGAGCAAGGTCCGCACCACCGTCGTTCCAAACCGCAAGAAGAAAGCCTTACAGGCTGAGATCCGCAAGCATGTGGAAGCTGGCGCAGCCCTCTATACGGATGCGCTGTTGTCCTACGACGGGCTTGCTGGTGAGTTCGCCCATCAAGTTGTGGATCATGCTGTCCAGTATGTTGACGGCAAGATCCATACCAACGGCCTAGAGAACTTCTGGAGCTTACTGAAGCGCGGCATCAACGGTACCTACGTGAGCATCGAACCGTTCCACCTGTTTCGATATCTGGATGAGCAAGCGTTCCGCTACAACAACCGCAAGGAAGTGGACGATGCGAGCCGCTTCGAGATGGTGATGGGAAATGTATTCGGCAAGCGACTGACTTGGAATCAGCTCACAGGTAAGCAGTTGGATTCAGAAACGTGCGTTAACTGAGAAGGAGCGTAAGCGGCAAAAACGCGGCAAGCGGAAGGGTTAAACCTTCGGTTTGTCGTTTTTCTTAGGAGGCATGGCCTGCTTGACCGCCTTCGGCGGCGCTACGCCAGCCTTGCGCTTCGAGAAAAGCGCTTTCATGGTGTCCTCGAAACGAGCAAGCGCCTGCGGACCTTCGATCATGTCGGACGTGCCGGGTTTCATCCCTGCATTATGGCACGATAACTCGCACCTACCTCCACTTCAATTTCCGAATGTCGATAGGTGGAGTTCCTGTCGCCTCTGCAACTGCGATTCGCTTGGCCTCTATTGCCCCTCGCATGCCGATTAGCAACTCCTTGGTTACGATGTGGCAAAACGGCGGCTCAAGCGTTTGCCGCGCAGCATCGTAATGCCGCCGTCTAGGTTCCGTAGAACAAAAGTTACGCCTTACCTCCCACGCCAACAAGTCTGCCGCTTGCAGGGGGACGAATTTCTTGTCGTCCCGATAAGCTACATTTGCGCCGGAGACATGATCATAGCGATGCTTCATGTGCCTGAAAAACACCATTGACGGGTTTTCATACACTTCTGAACTATCAAACACAAACTCAATTGGGCTAGCGTGTCCGTACATACGCTCTATCCCTGCTGCTGCTAAAACGATCCCAGTAAATAAGAAATAGTACGGATCATCCAAATCGCGCGGCACCCATCCCCGGAACACATCGTTGTAATCACTAATCCGCATACGGGCAGCGATGGACAACATAACGTGGTTTTGAATCACTTTTATCAGTGCGTCAATCTTCGCGTCTCTAGCCTCTCTGGTGAAGCCTAAAAACTGCCCCTTTAGGCTCTCTGCTTCAGCGTGCTTGAAGTACTCGATCCGGGGATCTGTATCTAGAGCACAGACCCAGTCTTGTTCAAAGGCTAGCCAGTCTTGCACCGTGCTTACGTATCCCGCAAGAACTACCCATGGCGAATCGCCGCCGCTGCCACTATCGTCAACAAACGCTTTTAGCATCGCTAAGTGGTACCTCGCATAGGAATCGCCCCTTAACCCGCAAACCACGCCTAGAACACTCGAATCAGCGTTGATCCGCGAGTTAGCAATTTCGATTGCGCACATTTTGCCTCCGGGGTACACTTAGAGTGTTCCCGTTGAGCCTCGCGAGGACGCACCAACGCCCGCGCAAGAGAAGGGGAATCGAAAACATTTCGGGCCGATTATGTCGGCCCGAATCGCATTTTTAGGCTAGCACATCCTTGTGCGTGAAATAAGTTATTGCCAGAAT
>JAFEAR010000036.1 GCA_018266335.1 Bdellovibrionales bacterium | reverse complement strand
GGTTTGGATCGCGTCAGAGACCTGTTCAAACGTCAGCCCATACTTGAATAGCCGCTCGGGATCGAGCCGCACCTGATATTGCTTTTCGTAACCACCCCAACTGTTGACTTCGGCGACCCCGCGTACTGATCGCAATTGAGGTTTGACGACCCAATCGTGAATCGTTCGTAACTCGGTCAACCGCTCGACACGCTCCTCCTTGGAGACTTTTGAGAAGTCAACACCGTCGTACACCAGGACGTAGTGGAAGACTTCACCCAAACCGGTTGACACAGGCCCCATCTGCGGTCGGTTGATCCCGGCGGGCTGTTCGACCGTTGAAAGCCGTTCGTTGATCAGTTGTCGAGCGAAGTAGATGTCGATGCCATCGTCGAAAATGACTACAACCTGTGACAATCCGAACTTGGAAATAGAGCGCAGTTGATTGAGTCCCGGCAAACCGCTAATCGCCTGCTCGACGGGGAAGGTAATCTGTCGTTCGATCTCCTCCGACGCCAGCGACGGCGCGACGGTGTTGATCTGAATCTGCACCGGGGTCGTATCCGGGAAGGCGTCGATGTCGAGTTGCTGAAGCGAAAACACACCAACAACAGCAAACAACGCCGCCGCCAGTATCACCAGCGCGCGATGGCGTAGCGAGAAATCAATGAGCCAATTCAACATCCGTGCGTTCCTTATTCAGCGACGCAGTCGCAGCCTGCACCAAGGTTGTTCTTAAGTAGCTGCGCTCGCAGCACGTCGCTGCCCTCGGTGGCAATCACCTCGCCCGGAAGAACACCAGAGATCACTTCGGTGTAGTTGCCATTGGTCGCCCCCAAACGCACAGAGCGAACGTGGAATACCTTGAAGCTTTCGGGACTGTCGAAATAACTCTTGTCGCGAACGAATACGACCTGACAACAGCCCTCCCAGTGTGACGATCCTTTGGGAATAACGATGGCATCCGGTTCGTGTCGCAAGATGACCTGCCCTCTGCCAAATGTCTCACTACGCAAGTGGCCATCGGAATTGGGAAGCACGACTCGAATCTCCACCATGCGAGTCTGCTTGTCAGCGGCAGAACTAATCCAGTCCAGTTGGCCTTGGACTTCGTGTCGGCTGCCGTCGGCTTGAAAACGGACGATTTGACCGACAGCAAGCTGGTCCATGTTCTCCAGCGGAACGTTCAAGATGAGCCACATTTGTCGCGTATCGACGACTTGAAATAGAATTCGCGTCGGATCAACGACTTCACCCGGAGCTACGGTTCTCTTGGACACGGCACCATCAATCGGTGAAACGATTGGTAGTAAGTTGGTGGTTGCCGTCTGACTGTCGAGCTGTGATCGAATCTCATCGGGAATCCCGAGCAACCGCAGGCTGTCCAGAACCTGCCGGTCCGACATGCTTCGCAAGGAATCGACCTGCACGGGTAAGCCAAGATTTCGCAGCGATTGCCCGGCATTCAGGACATCGGCCTGCGCTTTGGCCAACGCGGCCTCCGCATTGAGGAGCAACGATCCAGCAATCGCTTCACGAGCCTGGGTGAGTCTCGATACGTTCTGTTGTTGCAGTTTCTCTTCGGCAAGTGAACGCAGCAGGTTCGATTTCAGATTGCCGACTTCAGGGGCGTCAATGACCGCGAGAAGTTCGCCCTTGGCAACTTTGTCTCCGACGTTCTTTTGGACCATCCACACGCTGCCGGGCAATCGAGATGCCAAACTCGCCAGTCGAGTCGGGTCGTAGACAATTTCGCCGCTGCCGGAAATGGATTCCATAATCGGTTGCCGCTCGACCAATTCCACATCGACACCAGCTTGCTTCACGGACTCGACCGAAGCGAACTGGATGCGCGTCTTGTAAACCTCGCAGGCGCTGTTGTTTTCCTTTCGCGGAGCAATGGCGAGTGCCCGCGCCGCCCGCTCCAAATCACTCGCCAGAACAGTTGGCGTTTCTTTCAGTTGGGCCACGTCAGGATGATGGAGCGGACAGTTGTGAACCCCGTGCTCCGGACACCATCCGTAGTCTGGCCCTTTGGGCATCAGCGTTGGATCGCACTGGACGCAAATGGATTCCGCGACCGAGTGCTCTTCGCACCAATCAGTCCGAACCGGCTTGGCAGAGCCAGTCAGTGCGGCGAACTTGGGGATTTTCCAATCGTTGTGGTGGCCAAAATAGAATACCGCCGCAAAGCCGATGAGAACAAAGGTTGGCCCGATGCCGCCGAGGACCAGCGATGCAATCCGCCGAATCTTACCACGCGGATTCGTAGTGGTGTCGGGTGCCTGAATCGAACGTCCGTTCACCGACGATTCTGGGGATGATCGCCCCAGGCTCGTCTCTGGCGCATTGATGACTGAGTGACTCACGATAGAACCTCCTGCTGGGTGAAAATGGGAAAAGCACAGAACGCAAAGCGCGATCCAAGTGCTTGCCAAAGGGCGCAGGCGAACCAGAAATGTGAACTCAACGCGCAATTGGTAGCGGAGTTCGTTGGTCAGCGAGCGCAGGCCAGCAGCGGCCTAAAGCAAGAGAGATGCGAAGACGAGACGAATCTCTCGTCCGCTTTCGAGTCCGAAGCGGTGGGGATGCTCTTCGCAGCGAGACGCGCAAGCTTTGCGGAAGTCCAGCGTGTCGAAGCACACCGGCGCAAAGTCGAGGGACCACGCGAGATCGAAGAAAACGACCCGACTCTTCAGTTCGGGTGTGATCTGGCAAACGCAGCCGGAGTCACACGGGAGGGGTGAATCGCAGGGACAGTCCGCCGGGACGGACACTGGTTCGCTTGGGCACGAACGGCTCTCACTTGAAACGCACGTACAAGCTCGGGCCGACGAGAAGGCGACCGGCCGCGCAGCATCCTCACTTGCCGCACAAAAAAGCGGGCAAAGAGTCACACGCAGTGTGACTAAAGCGAGGATGGTGAAACGGAACATCTGGTTACGACCCTGCTCCAAGACGGATTGGCACAGTATTGGTAGAGTCTATGATCTGGCGGAACTGAAGACAAGCCCATTCCGAGCTGTCTGGAGCTGTTGTGTGTGACCGGATTTTATGGCGGGGGTAAGTTTCATGGGGACTGGAGGTTCCAGAACTTTTGGGTCAGGTGGCTTTGGTGGACGGCTTCGATGGTGCTGATGGCCAGGGCGTTGTTTTTGTTCCAGCGGCGGCCGTGACCTTTTAATCGCAGAGTTTCGCATTTGCATTGGGCTTCGGTCGGGCCGCTGCCGATGTCGCGGCCGGCAGCGAGGAACTCGGGGTAACGTAGCTGTCCATTTTCCAATGCGTGTTGCGCAGTGTGAGCAGTTCGGCGGTGTCGTGTTGCCGTGGCTATGTGGTGGCGGGGAGCCAGAGCGTGTTCAACGGTGACGCGTGCGGTGGACTGAGGCCGAATGGCTTCAGCAGGCGCGCGAAAGGGCTGGTCTCGGTCGGCCAGCGGGTCACTTCGTTCAGCACACCGGCCAGTGTGAAGTCCTCGACATGCAATCGCAGCGATTCCAGGATGCTCGACAGGATCGTCCGGCGGCGGGCCCCCTTGAGAGTCTTGCTGGTCCGGCCGGTGCGGCGGTCTTGTGCGGGACCACGCAGCGTCCGCTCCGATTCGTTATTCGTGCCGCTGGCGACGGGGTGCCGCACGAACGTGAACAGTTCTCCGTCCGCCAGCAGTCGGACAAGTTCCTGCACGAGCAGAAGGTGATCCTGTCCGGCCTCCGTCGTGGGGCGTCGCGGATTTGTGAAGCGGTCGCCGCACAGTTCGCACATTCGATCGCTCAGTGTGTCGACCTTCTTCTGTCGCCCCGCTGCGGACAAGCGCTGGTCTTTCGAGTGACGGCAGGCGGTGCGATAGACCTCCAGCAGTCCGTCCAGGAAGGCGCGATATTCGAGCGACTCCGGTGCGAGCAGCGTCAGCCGAATGGCCTTGCGCAGCAGATGAGCCCAGCACTTCTGAGACGTTGAGAAGTGGCGATAGACGGCGGCATCATCGCTGATCAGGATGCCGTCAAACGTCTGCCTGGGGAGGAACAGTTCCAGCGTCGCGGCATCCTTGCGGCAGCCGAACACGAGCAATCGGACCTTCTCGGAGAGAAAGGCCCAGACGGAGTGGATGCTCCAGCTCGTCTCATCGGCATGCACCACGGCGCTGACGGCCAGCAACTGGCACAGCGTCTCGAACTCACCCTCCCACTCGCGGGTCAGCGTGTTGAGCAACGCATCCACCTGCGACTTGGAGATTGTCAGGTGCCAGAAGAAGTTCAGCAGCGCGACCACCTTGTCCATCGACAGGCCGACGAGGAACACGAGATACGCCAGCGTCACGTGAATTTCGAGACCATACTCCGATCGCGGCAAGAGGCCCGAGACCGTGGGGAGTTCGCCGTTGGGACCGCGATAAATCTCGTATCCCACGAGGACCGCTCGACCCGCTTCGATCCGCCACACCGGCCGCTGACGATGCAGTTCGCACTCGTCCGCCGCACGTCCCTCGGGAAGCACGATCACCCGGCGCTCGGCCCGATCCAGCTTGTCCTGCGTCGGCCGCCGGCCCCGCCGCGGTGACTTCTGCCGACGCCTTCGCTGTGACGGACCGCCCCGCCGCTGCTCCTCGGCCTGAAGCGAATACGATTCCTCCAGCCGCGTCGTGGAGGATCTCGCTTCGAGTTCCTCAATCCGCTTCCGCAGCCGCGCATTCTCCGCCCGCAGTTCCAGCACCAGGGCCACCAACTGCTGCCGATCGAGTTCCATCTCAAACGT
>JAFEAR010000035.1 GCA_018266335.1 Bdellovibrionales bacterium | reverse complement strand
GTGAAGGAAAACATTCGCGACCGCTGCTTTAAGAGCTCTCAGGAGGGGCTGCAAATTGTAGCATCTTCGTTGGCCGGATATGCGGGAGTCCTGGGCGCGGCCAGTTTAGTTTTCCGCGATGCTCGCTAGAGCATCGAGACGGGATCGACATCGATGATCATGCGCGCGCGATAGGTTTTTTCGAGCTTCTGCGCCTCCCATCCCGAGTGAATCCAGTCGACAGCTTTTTTGCAGGCGTCGAAATTGTCTGCCTTGATAAGGATTTGCCAGCGGTAGCGGTTACGAATTTTTCGCAGTGGCGACACGACGGGACCTAAAACCTGTAGCCCCTGCGTTTTGATTTTTCGTAATGCTGAGGCCACGACGTCGGCCGCCTTCTCGACGCCTTTTTCTTCGAGACCATCAAAGCGGAGTAAAATCAGTCGTCCGTAGGGCGGATAGCGTAGGAAACGTCGTTTTTCGATTTCGCTGCTCAAAAAACGGCCGTAATCCTCGAGAGATTTTTGCTCCCGTAGCGCGGTAAATACTTCGTGATCCGGCTGAAAGCTTTGCAGAATAACTCGGCCCGGGTGCAAACTCCGCCCTGCCCGGCCGGATACCTGCAACAAAAGCTGCAAACATCGTTCGTTGGCACGGTAGTCCGGCATAGAGAGGCCCATGTCGGCCAGCAAAATGCCCACCAAGGTGACGTCCGGAAAATCGTGGCCCTTGGCCACCATTTGCGTGCCAATAAGAATGTCCGCTTCTTTGCGTTCGAATTTTCCGAGAATGGCTTCGTACTCGGCGAGTGAGCTGGTGGTGTCGCGATCCAATCGCAGCATGCGCGCTTTAGGGAAGTGATACTTTACGGCTTCCTCGATAGCTTCGGTTCCCACTCCCACTTGAATGAAGGGATGGTCCCCGGCCTTGCACTTCGGGCATTCCATATTCACCGAGGCGTGATAGCCGCAGTAGTGACAATCTAAACTCGACGCGTGTGGGGTGAGTTTAATTTCGCAGTTCGGGCACTCCGGAATATATCCACAGGCGCGGCAAAATTCCTGGCTGCCTAGCCCCCGCCGGTTTAGAAAGAGAATGCTTTGCTTCTTGTCGTGCAAAGTGGCTTCTATGGCATTGCGGAGCTGTGGAGACAAAAAGAAATCACCCTTGATCGTGGGAGGGTTTGATTCGGGAGCCTCTATGAGAGGAGTTTTGTTTTCGACGCTGATACCGAGCTTGAGGTCGACGACTTCGATAGGCGGAAGCTTCGATTGGCTAGCGGCGCGCTCGGGCAATAACAACGCTTCGCTTTTGCCTTCGTTAACGGCGTGCATGCTCTCGCTCGAGGGAGTAGCCGAACCAAGTACGACGGGAACTTTTGCTAGCGCCCCTAAAACGAGCGCGCCGTCACGCGCGTGGTACCGCAGCCGGTCCTCTTGTTTGTACGAGGTGTCGTGTTCTTCGTCGACCACGATGAGCCCCAGATTTTGCACCGGCGCAAAGAGGGCCGAGCGAGCGCCCACCGCAATTCGCTTTTCTCCGCGCAATGTCTGGAGCCAGGCTTTGCGCAACTGCGAGGGCTTCAATGCGCTATGAAAAATGGCCACCTGTCCTGGAAAGCGTTTTTCAAAACGTTCGGTTACCTGTGGCGTGAGCGATATTTCCGGAACGAGCACGATGGCACCGCGGTTGCCCGCTAGTTTTTCTTCCATTGCCTGTAGGTAGACCTCGGTTTTACCGGAGCCGGTTACGCCCCAAAGGAGCTTGCTACCGCCCGAGGCCTTGACGATGCTGGCCAGCGCTTGGGCCTGCGCCTCGTTCAGAATCTTTTTATCGTGGGGCACGCTGGGAGGGAGTTCGGGCGCCGACCAGTCCTCGGTTTTGAGCGTGCGCTTGGTGCCTAAGCGCACGGGTGCGGGAATGGCCGTCTCGCAAACTTCGCCGATGGGGTAAAAATAATGTTTCGAAAGCCAGAGTAGCAAATTCAACTTTGCAACGTCGAAGAGCGGAACGGGCAGCTTGAGTCCCGAAATCGGTTTGATTTTAGCCCGGTCAATTTGTGGTTGATCGGTCACTTCAAAAACCAAGCCCCAGGTCTTCTGGCGACCAAAAGTTAAATGAACGAGGGATCCCGGATGCACCTGTCCGAGCAAGTCTTCGGGAATGGAGTAGTCCACCAATTGTTCGAAGGGAACCAGTGGAATAGGAACGGCGAGCCGCGCAAAACGCTCTGCCGCCATATCAGTGGGTCAAAAGTAAGTAGTTGAGAAAATCCTGGCCCTGGACCGAAAGGTGACTCTTCAACGAAGAAACATCTACGAGAGCTTTCGGAAGCTGGAATGGAGGCAGCGTTTTAGCGGGGGTGGGATCGTTGCGCTGAAATACAAGCTTGAGTGTTTTTCCAGAGAAAATTTCCAGCCGGTTGGCGATAACGGGGCTAAAGCGATTTTTGCGCGTGACGATATTCAGGTCCGAGAGCGCTTGAATCGTAGTGACTTCGCCTTCGCGCTCGAAGCGCGCCAAAAGCAAGCTCAGAAAGGTCTGGTCGTATTGAACCAGGGGGTATTCCTCGTTGTCGGCGGTGGTGGACGTGCGGGGACCGCGAATTTCTAGTACCGCGGCCGGGGTTTTTCCGTTGGCGCCGACCACGACGCGAATATTCTTTTGTTCGCTGCCATTCGTGCGGCCATCGGTTTCTTTGTAGGCCGAGTCGGATTCAGCCACGAATCCCGCAGAGACTAAGGCCGCTACCGCTTCGTCGGGCAGACCCGAAAGTTGGGCGGCTCCCCAAAATCCACTCGAAGGGCACGCGGCCGTCATGGAGTCGGTCTTAATGACACAGCGACGGCCACTTCGCATAAGGGTCCAAGAAGAGTTTGTCTCTCCCGCAGCATAGAGGTCGGCGGGAATGTCTTTGAGCACCAATCGGTAGGTCCCCGGAGCATGCCACTCCAAGAGGGTTTCAATGTGATGTTTTCCTACAATGGCCTGACCCTTCACGGTGAAGGGCTTGCTGTTGCGAAGAACATTTGCTTGGTAGCGAATCACTTGCCCGATTTCGGGTGTGTGCGCTTGGGCCAGGAGAAAGGTCTTCAGCGATAGGCAAATGACGGTGAAACCGCGCAGAGAGTTCTTCATGATTGAATTCTTTCCTTGAGCCAGCTTTTAAGTTTGTCTCGGTGCAGGGGATCCTTAAGGGCAAAGGCTACGTTGGCCATGATGTAGCCAATTTTATCGCCCGTGTCGTAGCGTTCGCCATTGAGGGCGGCGGCGAAAAAGGGCTGACGTGTGAGCAGGCGCTGCATAGCATCGGTGAGTTGAAGTTCGCCGTTTTTTCCATGGGGAGTTTCTTCGAGGGCTGTGATGATTTCCGGTTCAAAAACGTAGCGACCGGGCATGGCCCAGGTGGAGGGGCTTTTTTCGGGGCTGGGTTTTTCGATGAAAGATTTTACTCTTCCCTCAGCGTCACGATCTACGATGCCGTAAAGGTGGGTTTGGTCGCGAGGAATATCGACGACCCCAATCACCGACCCCGCCTCTTTTTGTTTAAAGAGATCGATGCACTGGCCAATGGCTCCGTGGGAAGCGTGATCGACAATGTCGTCACCTAAAATAACGGAAAAATTTTGCCCCCGAACAATGGGCGCTGCTTGAAGCACGGCGTGGCCAAGACCCTGGGGTTCGTACTGTCTCACGCTAACGATGTTGATTTTTTTGGAGAGAGCAATGACCTTATCGATGAGTGCTTCCTTGCCGGCCTTTTCTAGTTTAAGGGACGTAATGTCGCCGGGATCGAAATAATCTTCGATGGAAACTTTGGGACGTGAAGTTACAAAAACCACGGTTTCAAGGCCTGCGCGTACAGCTTCCTCTACAATGAAATGAATGATGGGAGTGTCGACGATCGGAAGCAGTTCTTTAGGAAGAGATTTGGTGACAGGTAAAAATCGTGATCCCAGTCCTGCGACTGGAATCACGACCTTGGTAACGGACCTCGAGTTCATGCCCCTGTTTTAGCAGGGGCTAGCTACGGGGTCATGGCTCGCCCCAACAAAACTCACGGACCGTGAGGACGGGCGTAGAAGTCGTAGCCCCGGGCACCCGTGTTGTAGAAGGTCGGGTTCGCCAGACTCGTGTTGTTGTTACGTGGAATAGCTATGGGACCCGTGATGGAGGAGTTAGCTCCAACGGCCGCCCCGATGGCCCACCAGTTTAAATCGGCGCTTTCGGTATGGTCGCTCATATCGATAACGGTCATGCCGTTGTTGTACCCGGCGTTTGCGTACCCGTTGCCGGCTCCGCTCTGCGGACCGCAGCTAACGGCGCCGCACGAACCCGTTACTGCCGGTCCACCTTGCACGGGATAGATGGGCGTTTGCTGCAAGCCTGCGCCGCAGGGAATGCAGTTACCGGTAGGAGCGTAACCTAATCCAGGATACGAGCCGTAGCCGACGCCGTAGCCCATGTTGCCGTACATCTGTGCCGCGGGAAGATAAGGATAAACTTGTCCTAGGGGCCGAGCGATGGGGCCGGGGTTAAAGTTCGGTGAAGGAGTATATCCTCCAAAGCCGCCCATACCCCCAATGTAGCCACCAGGCATATAGTTCGGAAGGTATCCGCCACTGTAGTAGGCGGAGCCGTAACCAGGGTACATTCCGCCGCCGTAGGCCGGATAAGGATAGTATCCGTAGTTGTTGCCGCTATTGTAGTTGAAGCCAGCACCAATGCTGAAACTCGAAGCGGACTGCTGCGCTTGGCTCGGGAGAGCCAGCAGGGCTCCAGCGACAAGAATCACTGCGCCCAAAATATTCGAATAGGACTTCGAATACGTCACTTCACGATTGGTCATAAAAAATCCCCCTACCCTAAAGGTAGCAAAACCAGGACCATCTTCGTCAAAAGATCGGCACTTGGCCCATCTTCCCGAACTTGTTTAGAATTTTTATGTCTCGGGAAGGTCTTAGATGGGGTCGGAAGCCCTCCAAACTGGTTAGACTGTGATAATCTGTCAAAAGATTAGCCAGGGGGATTCGGTATGAAGAAGCACATTTTTTCCTTGTCCGCAGTTTCGATTTTGGCCTGGGCGTTGCCCGCTCATTCGGAATCGGCCATTCCTCCGGCCAACATTTCGGACCCGTCAACTCTACTTGGCGCCCGCTCGGTCGGTCGCGGCGGCGCAACGGTAGCCTCTTACACGACGGCGGATTCGCTGTTACAAAACCCCGCGGGCAGCGTGTTCGCAGAGCGCTATGCGGTGAACGTGGGTTACGTGGGGGTCGGCGATGGCCTGGCGGCCTCGGTGGTGGATACCAAATCGGGTCCCATTGGCGGCGGGCTATTCTATTTGCGCCGCAACCTTAAAGATCTTCCGGCCGACACGGTTACCATGGGTGACTATTCCCGCACGGAAGAAAGGGCGGGCTTTTCTTTTTCCGGGCGGCCGGCGGAAGGATTCGGCGTGGGCACGAACGTGAAATACTCTTATCGTCACTCCTACGACTCCAATTATCCGAGCGGAAAAAACTGGAACTTCGACGTTGGCGCCAAATATATGATTTCTCCGCGCTTCACGGTGGGAGCGGTTGGCCAGAACTTGCTCGAAGATTCGACCGGACTAAATCCTAAAACCGTGGCCCTCGCCGTCGAAGGCGCGGTTCTGCCGGGACTCTCCCTTTCTGCTCAGCTATCGCGCTTGGTTGTAGAAGATCTCAGTACGGATCCGGCGTGGTCCGTTGGCGGCGAGTACGGTTTTGGCAATGGTTTCCTGCTTCGCGCTGGTTACATGGATAACCGTCCCTGGAAGCGCACCTTTGTGAGTGCGGGTGCCGGCTACGAAACAAAATCTTTTGGTTTGGATTACGCCGTTCAGTTTTCGGGTGGCGGGGCAAAATCCATGACCTATCACAGCGTCAGCTTAACCGGGTATCTTTGAACTCATTCCTAGCTGACAAAGCGCGAAGTCGTACTTAACGGGATCTTGAGGATTGATCTGTCTAAAGAAGGCCGTGATTTCCTCGACGCAGGCCCAGTTGGCAGATTTTCTACGCGTAATTTTTTGCTTTCGTGCCCACTGAAAAATATGGGTGTCGACCGGGCAGAGTAAGTGTTGGGACCACTCCGGAGCATTCCACGTGCCCGGGTCCACGTTGTCCTTGCGAATCATCCAGCGCAGCCACATCAGCAAACGCTTGCAAGAGCCGCCATCGGCCGGTGAACTTGCGAACCAAGCAACGCCCGTTCCTTTCCATTTTTGCGCAGGGATATTCTGCGCGGAAGTTTTTGGCGCATAGGAGAGAAGGTTAAAACAGAAATTTGTCAGCGTGACGGAGGGACTCTCTGCGAGCGATTTTTGGTAAAGACTTTTGAGTGTTTCTTTCCGGCAGTAAAGATGTCCTAGAGTAAGCAGAAGCTGAACCATGTCCCCCTGTGTGTTTAGGCGGTGTTTCCAGCCATCCAGAGCCCGCTCCAGAGAGTCGTCTGGGTTTTGAACGGCCAATCGCAAAAGCTGAGCGGTGTTTTGCCCTGCGGGCCCACACCCTAGTGTCTGCAGCCGCCGGAGTAAGTCCGCACTCGATTTACGAATTTGATCGACCCGACCATAGGACAGTCCGGCGACTACAAAAGAAACAAGTTCAAAATCCTCGGGAGACAAAGAGCGATCGATCATTCCGAGCGGATCGCGATCGAGACGTTCGGCCCGAGAAAATTCTGTGTAGATTTGGTCAAGCGTCGGCCGAAGATTCGTTATCTTCTTGGAGGGGCCCCGTGAGGTATTGCGCATGGACTTCATCCCAGGAGGGAAGACGGTCTCTGAATCGACGTACTTTGTCGAGAGCTTTTGCGAGTTCGGCTCGGGGCGCCGCCTTCCATTGGCCATCCTTCGCAGCGGGAAGGAGCCATTTTTTGTTTTTGGCCATGTCCACGAAAGCGCCAAAGCTTTGCGTGTTCACTGCTTCCAATCGAGTAACCGAGGCCTCGAGGATGGCCGCCTTGCCAAACTTCATCAGGCGAGACTTCCAATCGCGCTCCTCTGTGCTGAGGTTCTGCATGTCGGCCAGGGCCGTTAATCCAATGTGGATGTTTTCGAGCACGTCGGCCAGGAACAGGGCATAAAGGCGAGTCATGGCGGTCGGGGGAACATGAAGAATCGCCTGCAAAAAGAGCTCTTTCTCGGAAAAAAAGAATTCCCATTGCAGCAAGCTTCTCAGCTCGAGGAGGTCTTCCGTTTCGCCCCCAGCCAGCCCTGCCACGGCGGGATTCAGCAGGGCATGAATACAAGAGTTTTTATAGTAAAGGGCGGCGATACGTTGCTTTTCGGGTACCCGGAGGCCCATTTTTCCGGAGGGAGACTGATATTTTTCGACAATTTTATCTTCGATGAGTCCCGCGAGTGCCCGCCGACAGCCCCGAATAAAATCTTTCTCTAGACTTGGCTTCATGAGTACGCGCATGCGGAGGAGATCATCTTGAATCTTGGCCAACCAGGTATCGAACTCCGCGCGCGTCATGGCGGCGCCGGGTTTAGCGAGCAAAATCGCGCAAACGATCCCCGCGCTGGATATCGGAGAAGCCCGGTTAATGCGGTGACAGACTTCGAAGGCCAGCTTTTGTACGCCCAGTTTTCGGGCTTCCTGGCTGGAGTCCGCGTCGCCCACGTATTCGTGCAGCCATTCTTCCATGGGGAGAGGATCGGCAAAGCGAATGTAAACTTCGCCAAACTTGCGTAGGAGGACTTTGCTCGATTTAAATAAGTTAACGAACGATTCCTGTACTTTTTCTCCGCCTTCAAGTTCGCGCTTGTGCGCTCGGGCTTCGGTCACTCGCTCGTAGTTAATGGACACGGGAACGATGCGAACCTTTTCCTGAATGAGACCATCGTAGTGCGAGTCGACAATCATTTTTAGAATGCCGTATTTGGGGGGAGCGAGCTTGCCGTTGCGCGAGCGCGCACCCTCAATAAAAAACTCCACGTTGTTCCGGCCCTGCAGCAGTGCCGCGATGTAGCGGCGAAGCACCTCGCTGTAAATGACGTTGCCGCGAAAGCTGCGACGGATAAAGAAGGCGCCCGCGCCCTTAGCAAAGTGTCCGAAGGGCCAGAAATTTAAATTGATGCCGGCTGCGATGTGTGGCGGCGCAATCTCTTTGCGGAAGAGAACGTACGAGAGCAGCATAAAGTCGAAGTAACTCTTGTGGCAGGGAATAAAGAGCAGGGGCCCCTCTTTGGCCGTAAGACGTAATTTTTCGAGCTCTTCTTCGTCTAAATTTAGGCCAGTAAAAATGCGGCTAAAGACGAGGCTGAGTATCCACGCGAAGGCCTCGATAGTGAAATAAGAAAAATCCGCGGAGATTTCTTTGAAATATTTTTCGGCTTTCTTCAGCAGCGAAACCTCGCTGACTTCCTGTTCGGCGGCGAGCGTGTGAATCGTGCGGCGAAAGGAAGCGTGACGCAAAATGCTTTCGCCAATAAATTTGGGCGGAGTGAGCGTAGGCCCCAGGATAACTTTTTTCTCCTGCTGGATTTGAGTAATGATGCGACGGCGAATCGCCTTAACCGTGCCGGAGTCGATGGCAATCGGCGTGGTGAGGCGTAGGGTGCTACGGCCATAGCGCCGTAGCAGAATGGCGAGTTTGCGAATGCCGGTGGGATGCATCGGATCGCCCAGGAGGAAGTCCTTGGGAAACCGTAGCGGAGTGAGTAGGCCGCGAATGAGTTTGTGACTTAAATCGGTGGGACTGTTCTTGGGCGTCGTTCGTTTGCGGCGCCAAACCAGGACTACGGGCACTACGAGCAGGTCAGGAATTTTTTGCGCCAGGTATGCCAGTTCTTTTTCGCCTTCGGGAACCTCGAAAGCTTTTTTTCGGTCCGTATATTCTAGGTTTAAGAGTACGGGGCGTTTGTCGAGTAGCTCGTCGGAACACTGGCGAATTCGTGAACGAGGCTTGGAGGACAAAAAGACTTTTGATGCAACGCGTTTGTAAAGGTTGATCGGTTTTTCCACCAAGAAGGGCGACACTCGACTCGATGTACGCAGATCGAATTCTTTGCCAAAACGCTCGTTCAAGAAAAACCGCATGGCCCAGAAATCCAAAAAGCCCCCGCCCAAAACGGTGAACGCGATGGGCCGGTCCGGGTAGCGCGCACGCAGGTCGTTTACTTGGTTCAAAAAGGCGTCTTTGGCTTCGAAACTACCGAAGAGAACCTTGGCTAAGCGATCGGGCAAAAGATGAACGAGCACGGCCCTATTTTAAACCCCTCTCCAGAATCGACAACCTCCAAAATTCACTCTACAAATAAGGTTCCATGTTCCCCCCGTTTTTTAACAAGGAGAGTCACATGAAAGCTCTGATCAAATCGCTCGTTCTTTTGGCCGCTGGCTGTTCCGGTACGGCTTTTGCCCAAGAATTCTACGTGGGTGGACACGTCGGTGCCGTGGGCTCCGATTCGGATTCAAAAATTGGTTATGGCGTACACCTCGGCAGTGATCCGAGTGGTTTGGCGGCCTTTCAAATTGATTTCACTACGGCTCCTTTCGACGGCGGTACCTACTTCTCCTCGAGCCCGGCGGTCGTGATTTACCCGGTAAATTATGAGGAATTCAAATTAGGTGTAATGGCCGGCGCGGGTTTCTATAAACTCCCGGTAGTTAGTACTAAGTTTGGTTTGAACGCGGGTGTTACGGGCGACTTCAAATTGGCCAAAGAGTTTTCGGTGGGCATGGAAGCGCGGTACCACGAGATTTTCTCGACCGATAACAATGTGTGGACGGTTTTTTTGACCTTGCGCTATCACTTCGAGATGGGCGGAGGTTGGTAATGAGAGAAGTTGTTTCGAACATGACGGGCACCGTCTTGCGGGTGCTGGTGAAAGTCGGCGAACAAGTACAAGTGGACCAAGACATTGTGGCCCTCGAAAGCATGAAAATGGAAATGATGGTTCCCTCGACGGCTTCCGGTACGGTTAAAGAAGTTCGCGTCAACCAGGACGATTTTGTTCAGGAGGGCCAGGTCCTCCTTATTCTCGGATGAAATCGGCGACACTCTTTGAAGTAGGTCCTCGCGATGGTCTCCAGAGCGAGGCCAAAATTCTTTCGGTCGAAGAACGCACCCGAATCGTTCGGGGTTTGTTGGCTGCCGGAATCAGCGACATCGAAGTGGGTTCCTTCGTTAAAGCCGAATGGGTTCCTCAGTTAAAAGACACGTCACTCGTGCTTAAAAAGCTACAGAGTGAACTGTCGACGCGTGAACGCAAGCAGGCGCGCTTCTGGGCCTTTATTCCCAATGAATACGGATTACGGCAAGCGGCGGAGCACGGCGTGGATGGCGCGAGCTTTTTTATCGCGACCTCCGATACTTTTTGTCACAAGAACGTGAATCGTTCCCAATCCCACATTCTCAAGGAAATGGCCGGACTGCTAAGGCTCGCTAAGAAAAGCGGATTAAAGAGCCGCGTTTATTTGTCGACGCTCGTTTACTGTCCCTATGAGGGAGTTATTGACCCCAAACAAGTTGGAACGCTCGTAGACAAACTTGTGGACATTGGCGCCTCGGAAATTGCCCTCAGCGATACAACGGGACACGCCAATCCGCTCTCGATGCGAAAAGTTCTGACGCGGGTAACCAAGAAGCACTCGCCCAAAAAATTCGCGCTGCATTTGCACGATACTCGCGGACTGGCGCTGGCAAATATTCTCGAATCCATGAATTTCGGGCTGGCACGGTTTGATTCGAGCGTGGGCGGATTGGGGGGGTGTCCCTATGCTCCCGGCGCCTCGGGCAACTTGGCCACAGAGGACTTGGTGTACATGTTGAACTCTATGGGACAGTTAAAATCGGTCGATCTGCAAAAAGTCGGACAAGTGGCTTACCTTTGCGAAGACCTGCTTGGAAAAAGCATGCCCTCCCGTGTACTTAAAACGATTCCGAGACTCCCGCGATGAGTTTGCTAACGGTTAAAGATGAAGCGCACGGACTGCGCGTGGTGACTCTTAATCGTCCGGAAAAACTCAATGCTCTTTCCCGAGCCTTGGTGGACGAGCTGATTGCGCTCAACAAAAAGATCCATGACGATGCCCAAAATCACCGGATCCGCTCGGTTGCGTTTAATTCTTCGAGTGAAAAGGCGTTTTGCGTGGGGGCTGACCTGTCCGAACGCATGCGGATGAACAACGTCCAGGTGGCTGAAATTCTCGCGAAACAACGCGAACTGATGGACGGAATTTCCGGTCTGCCGGTGCCTACCTTTGCGGTTCTCGAGGGCGCTGCCTTTGGTGGGGGGTTTGAATTGGCCCTGGCGTGTGATCTCCGGGTTTGCTCACCGCAGGCGACGATGGGGCTTACCGAAACTCGGCTAGCAATTATTCCTGGGGCGGGTGGAACCCAGCGTCTGTCGCGACTCGTGGGCCCAACGAAGGCCAAAGAAATGATTTATTTGGCCCAGAGAGTGAACGGAAAACTGGCCGCCGAATGGGGACTGGTTTCGCGATGCCAAGAAAAACCTCTGCAATTTGTTTTCGATTGCGCCCGCGATGTGTCGCTGGCGGGGCCGGTGGCCATTGCGGCGGCCAAGCAAGCCATCGATGAGGGATGTTCTTTGCCCTTGGCGCAGGCTCTGGATGTAGAGCGTAAGTGTTACGAGCGGGTGATTCCTACGGAAGATCGTTTAGAGGGGCTCGCGGCCTTTTCGGAAAAACGCCCGCCCATTTATAAGGGCAAATAGTGAGGTCTAGCCAATGAAAACAAATCAAGATTTGCAACAGCTCACGTCCCGCGTGCTTAAGGGCGGAGCCCAGAAGTACCACGACAAGAACAAAGAAGTGGGCAAGTATTTTGCCCGCGAGCGAATTGAAAAACTCATTGATGCCGGCTCCTTTGTCGAAGATGGGTTGCTCGCGAATAGCGTGGACCCTGAACTTCCGGCCGATGGAGTGATCACGGGTTTTGCAAAAGTGAACGGTCGTAGCGTGGCCATCGTGGCCAACGATTCCACGGTCAAGGCCGGATCCTGGGGCGCGCGCACGGTTGAAAAAATGATTCGAATGTTGGAGCAGGCGGGACGTCACCACATTCCGGTTTTCTATTTGATCGATTCCGCCGGCGCGCGCATCACGGATCAAGTGCAAATGTTTCCAGGGGCTCGGGGCGCTGGAAAGATTTTCAATTTGCAGTGCCGGCTTTCCGGCCACGTTCCCCAAATTTGCTTGCTCTTTGGGCCTTCCGCTGCAGGCGGCGCCTACATTCCTGCTTTCTGCGATGTGATCATCATGGTCGAGGGCAATGCCTCGATGTATCTAGGAAGTCCCCGCATGGCGGAATCCGTGATTGGCGAAAAAGTAACCCTCGAAGAAATGGGTGGAGCCAGAATGCATTGTTCTACCAGTGGTGTGGGCGATGTGCTGGCCACGAACGAAGACGAGGCCATTGCTAAGGCGCGTGCTTACCTTTCCTATCTGCCGCAAAACTGTTCGGCAACGCAGAGCGCAGCTCCGGCCGTAGCGCCGATGGTGGAGTTAGATTTAGAAAAAATTCTGCCCACCAATGCTGCGCAGGCCTACGACATGATGAAAGTCATCGAGGGCCTGATCGATGCAGATTCTTGGTTCGAAATGAAAAAGTTGTTTGCACGCGAAATTCTCACGGGCCTTGCGCGCATTGGTGGTCGGACGGTGGGGATCGTCGCGAACCAGCCAAAAATGAAGGGCGGCGTGCTGTTCGTAGACTCTGCGGACAAGGCTGCGCGCTTTGTATTTCTGTGCGACGCCTTCCGCATACCCCTGCTCTTCTTGTCGGATGTTCCCGGATTTATGATTGGTTCGGCAGTGGAGAAACAGGGCATTATTCGCCACGGAGCGAAGATGGTGTACGCAATGTCGGAAGCGACCGTGCCTAAAATTTCGGTAATTATTCGCAAGGCTTTCGGAGCGGGCCTTTATGCGATGTGTGGACCCGGATTCGATCCCGACTGTACAATTGCGCTACCTTCGGCGGAAATTGCGGTGATGGGCCCCGACCCCGCCGTGAATGCGGTTTACTATAACAAAATTCAGGAACTGCCGGTCGATCAACGGGCCGCTTTCATTGCCGAGAAAAAAGCGGAGTACTCCAAAGACATCGATATTCAGATCTTGGCTTCGGAGTTAGTGGTAGATGCCGTTATCCAAAGCAAACAGCTGCGCGAAGAACTCATTCGTCGCTTTGACTTTTACTCCAGCAAAGAAATTGCTTATTTCCCGCGCCGGCACGGCGTTGTGCCGGTTTGAGTTTTTAGTTTAAGCGTTCTTGCAAACTTGATCGGTGAAAAACTTCATGCCGATCATTTGGTAGGCAAGTTTGGCCGCGAAAAATTCTGTGCGTGAAGAACTCTTGATGGGCATGATTTCGTTGATGTCCACGCCCACTACGTTGTGGTGCTTGAAAATATGGCGGAACATATCGATCGCTTGCCACCAAAAAATGCCGCCGGGTTCAGGTGTGCCGGTTCCGGGAACTTCTGAGGGGTCGAATCCGTCGATATCCACCGTGATGTAGACGTTTTTACCGAGAGCAGCAGAAACTTTTTTGGGGTCTAATCCCTGCCGATGAATTTCGTGTGCGTGAAAGAGCGTGGGCTTGTGCTCCTTGACCCAGGCCGCCTCTTCTTTGCAGTAGTTTCGAATTCCAACTCCCACGACGGGAATGCCCATGTCCCATAGACGCTTCATCGCGCAAGCGTGAGAAAAGGGACTGCCTTCGTAGGTCTCCCGCAGGTCGGCGT
The DNA here is from genome assembly GCA_018266335.1 of Bdellovibrionales bacterium. The sequence goes on along the minus strand of JAFEAR010000035.1, from coordinate 1,575 downwards.
GCGCGTCGATTTGTAGCACCGTGACGTCGGGATAAAGTTTTTTAATTTCACGCAGCGGAGCCACCGAAATGGTGTGTTCGCCCCCAATCGTCATGGGCCAGAGCTTCATGTCGAGGGCGCGTTTGACATCGGCCTGAATGATTTCGAGGGCCTTTTCGCTCTTGAGGCCCTTGATGTTGGGGCTATCGAAAGTGACGGCACCGACATCGCAGAACTCAAGACCGGATTCGATGTCGTAAAGCTCTACCTGCGTGCTGGCCTCAATAAACGCCGCGGGCCCCAGGGCCGTACCGTGCTGAAAGCTGGTGGTGTTTTCGAGCGGAGCTTGAATCAGGGCAACTTTAGCCGTTTCCGGATTCGTTAATTCGGGAGGAAGACCTAAAAATACATTCGAATGGCTGCTCATGCTCCCTTCTCTACCAGGGAGCAGCGCAAGTTAAAAGTGTTTCAGAGCTGGAAGGGAACGGCGGTCACAATAATACGCTCGTGGAATTGCAGTTCGTCCAGCAGTCCGCGCGCATTTCGGGAATGAAGCAAGCGGGCGATGGGATCTTCGATAACCACCTGTCCCGTAATGACGTGTACGAATCCGTCGGGAGGCAAACGGTCGCGTTCGGCCAAAATAAAATCACGTACAGGTTCCACCAACAAACGATAGGGAGAAGAAATAAGAATGAGGTTGGTGTCGTCCCCAATCTCGAGCTTCCATTTTTCCCGGACCTTCTTTGATTTTTCTTCGTCGTAGTTTACGTGCACTGCCACCCAGGGATGTCCCAAGGATTTTGCGAACTCCAACATGCGGTGAGTTCCTTTGTGTACGTAATCCAGAAGAATAATAGTCTTCATGGGGTGTGGTTGGGGAGGCGAAAGCTTTTCGTTGAAGCCGAGGACTTTGGAGACGCGACCATAGTGGCCATGGATGCGGTAAAAAATAGAAACGAGAGTGGGAATCAAAATAACTGTGATCCAGGCACCATGCGAGAATTTGGTGAAGGCCACCACAAGCATAACCACGAAGGAAGCCGCCGCTCCCACCGCATTGATGACGAGCTTTCCTAGCCAGTGTTTGTCCGGCTTGGGAAGCTTGGAATCCTTAATCCAGTGAATCACCATTCCCGTTTGGGACAGAGTAAAACTCATAAATACGCCAATGGCGTAAAGGGGAATGAGCGCCGTTGTGCGGGCATTAAAAATAACGATGAGGGCCGCGGCCGTAGCCGACAGCCAAAAAATGCCCCAGCCAAAAACGAGACGGCTGCTGCGGTAGGTAAGCTGACGCGGAAGAAATCCATCGCCGGCGATAAGCGCACAGAGGCGCGGAAAGTCTGCGAAGCTGGTATTCGCGGCCATGACGAGAATGACCGTCGTGGCGGTAATGAGCAGAGTGTAGATCATGCCCCGGCCAAAAATAGCTCGGCCCAGCTGAGAAATAACGGTTTCGTGCTCTGAGGGGACCGCCCCCACTTTTACGGCGAGAAAAGTAATGCCCAGGAACATCGTGCCCAAAATAAAACTCATCGCGGACAGAGTGATCGAAGCGTTCTTGCTCTTGGGCTCCTGGAAGGCGGTAATGCC
>JAFEAR010000034.1 GCA_018266335.1 Bdellovibrionales bacterium | reverse complement strand
GTCTCACCAAAGCGGCCGACCTGGTCCGCGCCTTGCCGGCAGTCCGCCATAATATTCCAAAGTTGAAGCCAGCAGCGCCGGTGGCGTTACGGCTCATCGATGCTGCGACCCATATCCGCACCGGGGAAGACCTGCAGCGGGTGTGGAGCCATTCCATGTTTTGCCAGATCGGCTTGCCGTACCGGGATCCCGGCGACGAGGTACGCGAGTGGGAACGATCTAACGGGAACGTCAAAGTCAAGATCCTAGCCGGTGAAGCCATGCACCCGGAATCGAAGCAGTTCGTCAAGGTTGGCCTGCCATGGGGACCAAAGGTGCGATTGGTCCAGATCTACCTCGATACAGAAGCCGTGTTGCGGCAGAGCCCCATTATCGAGACGGACCGAAGCCTCACCAGCTTCATCACGGACAAACTCAAGCTGGATTCGCACGGCCGCAACATGCGGACCGTCAAGGACGCGCTCTCCCGATTAGCGGCATCCACGTTCCGGATCGGCATCGTGGAGCAGGGAATGGCCCGCACGATCAACACCACGATGGTGGAGGCGTTTGACATCTGGTTCCCCAAAGACGAGCGCCAACGCGTGCTTTGGCCATCGTTCGTCCAATACTCGCAGCCGTACTATCAGAACCTGATTGAGCATGCCGTCCCGCTGCTTGAGGAAGCCGTTGCCGGGCTGGCGCATAGCGCGATGGCGCTGGACATCTACCGATGGCTGGCGCAGCGGCTGCACCGGATCCGGCCCGAGTCGCCAGTTTTGCTGTTCTGGAATCTGCTACACGAACAGTTTGGGTGGAACATCGCCCGGCTCGACAATTTCCGGCGGATCTTTCTCCAGGCCGTCAATGAAGTCGTGGCGGTTTACCCGGAAGCGTGCGGCCGCGTCCGCGTTGACACGGAACAAGGAACCGGCTGGTATAAGCAAAACGGCCGCGGATTGTGGCTCATGCATGCCCAGCCGCCGGTGCGGAAGGCGCAAGTGTTGATGCCCTAGAACCACTGAAACGTGTCTTGGCTCCGGTTATCGAGCACTCGCGTCGATCAAGGAGATCCAGCCGCCGCTCTGATTCTCGCCACTGATGAAAGCCCTGTCTGGAGTGATATCCGCTGGTGGTAGGCCCGCCTCAAGTCGTACATGATAATCAGGCTGAAGATTAAACCAACGAATTTCATTGACGATCTCTTCGTTGGCCGCCAACCACGGGAACGCGATTGCCCAAATGTGTTCTCCCTTTCCAAATTCGAGCTGGTAAGTGCAGATCCGTTGTGCGCCCAGGGATAGTTCGAAAGGCCATTCGTGCTGGTTGAACCGGCTGGTCGAATCGGTGAAGTACACGTCTATCACAGTGACGGCGTTGGTCTTCGGTGCGGTGATGATCACGGCATCGTCAGGCCACGGCTTAGTCGAATATGAGAGTTCAGCGGTAGGTATATACAATCGGATTCCCCGTCTCACGCCTCGCTCCCCCGGCATTGGCAGTAAAGGTCTTCTGCTTTGGACTACCCGGACCTCGTGCTTGCCAATGATCTGGAACTGCTGAAGTGTTTTTGCATAATCTTTCACATAGGCGACCTTCCAGTCTCCACTTTCGTGAAGGCTAACTTTTATGATGTCTTCGGCCGACTCAGGTGCAAGATAAACATCCTTGGCGTTCTTCCCGCCGACCCGCAGTCTCCAAAGCGCAGACTTGCGGCTGATGTCATCGACTACTCCGAAGCGGCAGGAGAAATGATTTGTGTATTGAGTGGGCATGACCGTGTTCAGTGAGCTCGATCAATCGTAAGCCACTGTGGTCGTCACCAGCCCCCGTTTTCCTCTAACCCCTTGTGGATCAATCGTTTTTTCCACGATCACTTTGTAGGCAAGACCGCGATCACTTTGTAGGGAAGAAGGCCAAAAAACCACGATCACTTTGTAGGACATACCGATAGAAGACCGATAGGAACCGGTAGTCGGGTTCCGCCCCTGTGGAAATCCGACCGGCCACGCACCGGGCCGCATCCAACCTGCCCCCCCCCACTACCAATCAAAACGTGCCCAGAAACTCCGAACGCACTCGCAACCACATCGAAAAACCATCCCCGATAAATCCGAATCCGAAAACCCCGCCTGAAATCATCCCGAACGTCATCAAAATCGTGACCAATCGCGCCTAAAAACCTCCAAATGTCGTTTGGACGTGCGTTATATCCTTGAACAAGGGGGCAAAGATTTGTTTTATAAGTCTTCCGATGCGGCGCGACTCCTGGGCGTCGGCCAAGCTCTAATCCGGAACTTGTGCCAACTCGGGCTCATTGAATGCCAGTTGACGGCCGGCGGCCATTACCGGATATCCGAAGCCGAGGTGCAGAGACTGAAGACCGAAGGTTTACCGCCGGTTCCCCACCCCATGCCTGCTAACTCCAGAACCATTCAGACGGCCGCCCCAACCGCTCCAGCAGCAAACCTCGACCGGCTTCCTGATGTAGCCCAAGCACAAGCCGATGTAATCATCACGGAGCAGCGCCTAAAGCAACGCCGCCTCGAGGTGGAGCTTGCCGAAGTGGAAGACCGTTTATCCGCCCGCGAAGCGACCAGCGCTCGAGAACGTGCCGAGGCCGAAGCCCGCCAAGCCGCCAAGGTGGCCGCAGAGCGAGCACAGCGGGAGCGCCAGGAGTGGATGGAAAGTTGGCTAGTGTTTGCAATGGAGTCCGTCTCCCACGTCGGCCCAGAGACCGAACTGACCGTACATAGAAATGTGCTCACCCGTCTCAACGCGCTGGACACGATCCCAAGTCGGGACGTAACCCGCCGTATTGTAACGGCCGAAATCAACAAGGTCTTAGCCGAGGCCGATCGCCAACGACAAATTGAGCAGTTATTCGAAAACGTCCCGCGCCGAATTCTGCCATTAGAGGCAAAGTCTTATCCCCCGACTGCATGGCAAGTCGATGCCCTTCGGGACAGCCGCAAAGCCGTTGCCGCCCTTCATCCCGACGCAACCCTGGCCGAAATCGAAGCGGCTATTACTGAAGCGGCCCAACGCGTTGCCGCTCGCTTTGAAGCAGGGCAAGCCAAGGAGGAAGACGATGAGATGCGGCGCCGCATCGTCAGATGGGAGAGGACTTCGCTTGATCCCCTACTCAACGAAGCACAACGCGAGCAACTTGACCTCCGGCTTGCCGAGGCGCTCGTGAGCCTACCGCAAGGAACCCCGAAAGGTAAGGTCGAGTCAGCATGTAAGGCGGCCGCAATGCCATTTCGGCAGATCATAGAGGAAGCGCGTGAGCAGAAGGAAAAACGCGAGAAAGCAGAGATCGCTTTCACTATCTTTCACGCGGGCAAGGTCCAAAACCTTCTCGACCAGTATGAGAAGGGCGGCATTCTTCACTTCAGCAGCTGGTATCACCGTAACGAGACCAGGAATCGGTGTTTAGTCGCGGCAAAAACCGCGATTCTGCCCAAGTTGATGGCCAACGTTAACGCGGACGTCGAGAAGGACTTGCTCCTGGCCGTCGAAGAATTCACGCACCCTCTGCGGCAATACTAAACCGCCCTTCAGTCCGACCGACCAACACAACCGGCGGCAACCGCGCAACACGCAAAAATCGCCCATTCAGAGGCCCAAAAGGTCCTTTTCGCGGTGTTTTTGACGCTCCAATTAGTGCCAGAACACGCCATCCAGGCGAAAAAAACGGGTTTCCGACGCCTCACAAAACCCGTCAAAACCGACAAAAACAGATCAAAAACCAGTGATTTTCGCGCATGCCGCGCTATTGCAGCGCGACAGGCGAATTTCTCGGTAAACGCCTGATGGTGAATGGCTTACACCAATATTAGCCAGGCCGTCTTGCGGGGACTTGCCAAAACTCTGCGGGGGCTTTGCGGGGACTTATTGGGACAAGTCCCCGCACTACAAGGACCAGAAAACAAAACACTTATAGAGGTTTGCGGGGACTTGCGGGGTCTTTTTCTGATCTTAGCGCGTACACGGAAAAACCAGAACACATATACGTATGGCGCGCACATGCGCGTTACGCGTATACGTAAAAAGTGGGGAAGAAGTCCCCGCAGTCCCCGCAAACCCTGCTAATAAACTGAAAACAAGCCAGTTACGTTGCGGGGGTCCAGAAAAAAAGCCCCCGCAACAGGCCCCGCAGTGCCCCCGCAAGTCCCTGCCGGGCTTAAGGTTGCTTTGGAAGCGCCCGGAGGAACGTAAACCGACACGCCAGATGCCGCCCATCGCGAGAATTGGTGCCGTACCATAAACCGAATTAATGCATGACTGAACAGATATAAACTGGAACCATGGATCGTGGCACCCAAAACCGAGACCTCAACGATCAGAACGGCTCTACTGTTGAAGCCAAGCGTCCACCAAAAGGACCGGTGGCAATCGCCACTAGCATGACGGAAGATTTCGTCAAGACCTTATTGCAGACACCAGAGATCGCGAAAGGGCGGCGTCCGGG
>JAFEAR010000033.1 GCA_018266335.1 Bdellovibrionales bacterium | reverse complement strand
CATTATCGAACCGAACGTAGTAGTGCGGGGCCGGCTGCAATCGAAATCGGGGATCCGCTCTATGCAACCGGCCCTAGAGGGCGGTTTATCGCTCCTGCTCGCTGAAAACAGCTAAGCGACTCTAGACGCTAACAACGGGGCACGGCGACTGGCGGATGATCGAGTAGGCATTCGCCCGCAACCGGCCAAAAACACCCGAAGCTGATCCGCGGCCGATCACAACCACGCTGGCGCCGAAGCGCCGCGCCGCTCCCTCCACGACGTGCGGGGGGTCCCCCGGCTCGATGAGAGTCTCTGCCTTTGTTCCGACTCGCATTTGAAGGTCTGCCACACCCTGTTCGGCCTGCTGCGCGAGGTAACGCCTCCAATCTGGGTCAAAGTACTCACCCGTCCGCCCTTCGAGGTTCGGCGTGGCATGAACCACCACGAGCTTAGCTTTGGCATTACACGCGAACTGCGCGGCCCAGGCGAGCGCCAATTCACTTTGCGTCCCGAGGTCGACCGCGGCTAGGACGGTGTCGAAGTGAATGGCCTCCACCGGCGGAGCATCCTCCAGGTGAACACCGGTCCACACTGGACAATCGGCGTCGTGTAACACCTTGGCGGTCACGGACCCAAGAATGAAACGACGGAACGGTCCATAACCATGAGTTGGCATGACGATCAGGTTGTAACCGCCATCATGAGCCATTTGAACGACTTCGCGCGCGGGGTCGCCTTCTAGTAGCACGCGATTGGGGTTGAATCTTGGCAGTTCTTCCTGCAGAAAATTGCGGCACTCCTCTTCGAGAGCCGCCTTGCGATTCACATACAGTTCCGCCAACGCCGTCGAACCAGCTTCCATGGAAGCGAATTCGTAGTGGGGAGGCGGGATCACATGCACCATCGAGACTTCGGCGCCATACTGCTCCGACAATGCCTCGGCATACCGTGCCGCGCCTACGGAGCGCTGCGAGAAGTCCACGGGGAGCAGGATTTTCGCCATCGAGAACATGGGAAACCTCCTTCTGTCACCTATACACTGGCACGTGACGGGCCAGAACGGAGGTTGACCAGACAGGGCTCAGAATTGGGTTTGTTTCGTCAAGCCATGCGGTAGCGCTCAATAGCGTCCAAGTCCAGGCTTACGCCTAACCCAGGTTTCCCAGGCAGGTGATAGTATCCGTCGCGGACGGTGAACGGCTCCCGCATGCAATCATCCGCCAAAACGTGAGTGACGGCGATTACGTACTGGATGGAAGGGAAGGCCGCAGCCTGGTGTGCCTGGAAGACCTGGGAAATTCCGGTATCAATGGAGTGTTCAATCCATATCGGCCTTGAAGCTGCTTTTGCCCGGCTGGCTAGTGAGTGGGTATAGGGTCCGATCTTCGGAGCACCCACGATCCAGGCATCGAGGAGAGATTCTTTGATCCAAAGATCTAGTTCACCGGACGCTACGGCCGGGTCCACATGCTCCGCGAGTTTGAGCGGCAATTTCCCCTTGAGAGCCCGGTAGCCGTCGAAATTGCGCCGGTCAATCGGAGACTCGATGGCGAAATAATTGGGAAACTTGGCCAGCTCTCGAGTCACATCAATGGTGCGCTCGACGGTTTGCCAACTTGAGTTTGCATCCACCCATACTTTGAAGTTCTTCGGAACCACGGCGCAAATAGCAGCCGCTTGGGCGACGGGATCTTGCCAGGGCCGGGCTTTCACCTTGTGGACGCGATAACCAAGAGAAGCGCCTAATTTGGCTTCGGAGGCCATTACGGCGGGCGGGAAGCACTGGCTCCACCAAGTCGGGATCACCTTTTCCAAAGCACTCCGGGAAAGGTACTTCGCAATCGATACGCCTGCCGCCTGAGCAAGCACATCGTAAACGGCGATGAGTATGCCGCGAAGCGAATCGTCCTGTTCAAACTCCGCCACGGGTCGCCCTACCATCGCTTTCAGCTTGGCTTCAGCCTGGGCGCGGGGCATCTTGGCCTCAGCAATACCGGTCAAACCGGTGTCCGTCAAAAGTCGGACAAAGGTAAGAACGTAATCCTGTTGATCGCGTTTCTGATACTTCCAGGATTCCAGCCAGGCATCGCGGACACGTTCATGGAACGGGACCCGGGCCGAAAGGATTTCGAACTTACTGATGCGGCCCGCCGCACGAGCCGCGCCCAAAAGGGCGCCAGCAGCAGAAAAGGTAAAAGCACGTCGATGCATCTCGGGTTACGATAGCACCGGGCTTTTACTGCTGGGGAGGAGACGCGGCCTTGCGCCGGAGCGTTGGCGCTTTGCGCTTGGACTTCGTTTCTGTTTCCTGCTTCTTCGCCTCGGCTTTGCGTGAGGCCGCGTCCGCAGGGGTCATCATGGCCTCGCGCTGCTTCTTCTCCTCTGCCTCGCGGGTTACGATATCGCGCTTCCGTTCGGTCACATCCTGCTTAGCGCCGTCCAGGGAATCTTGCGTGGTCTCAATCGCGGTGACTAACGCAAAGCGATAGCGATTGATGTCCTTGGGCTCCTGTTCCTGTATTTTGCGCAACGCGTCGAGCATCTCCTGCTCCGCGGTGGCAACCTCGGCCAGACCCTCCTGAATCACGACGTTCCGCTTCAACGCATCGTCAGAAACCGTATCGATGGCCTCAACAATTTTGGTGTAATCTTCGAGCGTGTCGTGAATCAACCCGGAACGCCCGGCTTTCTCCTTTTCGAGCGCGGACTTCACTAGATCCACCCGCAAGCGCGCGAAGGTTGCGTAGAGTTTCAGCCGTGCATTCGGATCCTGGGCCGTAAGACGAATCTGGTCCACTTCGTCGGCCGTTAGAAAGTCGCGCGTAGCTTGCCCCTGCATCAGCAGGAAGGCTGCGGACAAAATCCAGGCAAGACCGAGCAAGCTGGGTTTCACTTCTTCCCCATTATCAACTGCAGGATATGTTCCTGAGCCTGCCGGGCATCATCAATGAGCTTGTCGACCGGAGCGCGTTCATCAACGCTGAGTTCGAGCCGGAAGGAATCCAGCCGCCGGCCGAGTTTGCGCAAGCTCACTTCCGCTTTTTTGAAATATTTGGGATTGCGCCGTGCGTTCTTTCCAGACTGGTCCAGGGATTGTTTGGTTAAAAGGATAGACTGGCCCACTTCATCCAAAGAGGTTTTTAGGTTCGCGGCATCGTTGGATTGATAAGCCTTTCGCGCAGCATCCAAAGCCGTGTCCGCATTTTCGATTGCCTTTTCCGAACGCTTCTCCAGATTCGGTTCGGCGCGAACTGCCGCCAAATCCGCTCGAACACCAAGCGCGAACAGGAACAGCAGCGCCGGAAGTCTCATCGATGGGCCAATTCCTTTTTGATGACTTTGATACGCTGGCGGGCTTTGAACTCCTCATCGGGGTGCTTGCCGCCCGATAGTTCAAGAAAACGTTCGTAGCTTTCCATGGCTGGTTTGTACTGCTTCGTCTTATCGTAAGCAAGCGCCCGCAGAAAAAACAGACCTGGATTGGGATCACCGAGAGCTTGCAATTTATCAAAGGCGGCGATTGCCTGTGGATAGTTTTCGAGCGATAGCAGCATGGTGCCGAGCCCAGACCAGGCGTCGCGGGAGTCCGGCTTCAATTTGGTCGCTCCCCAGAACTGCTGGGCTGCAGCCTGAAAGTTCCTTTGGTCGCGCAACATGCCGCCGTAAGCGATCCGCAACTCCGCGTTATTCGGGTCCGCCTGCAACGCTTGCTCCATCATCTGCATCGCCTTGTCGTTCTGCTTGGCGCGCAGGTAAGCGGTTGCAAGCGCATAGCGGTTTGCCGCCGTAGGAGAGGCTTTGACGGCAGCCTCTAATTGAGGAATCGCATCATCAGCCTTGCCCGATTCGAGCAGCAGGCTGCCGGCGCGTTCACGAGCAGCGGCATCATCGGGATAGAGGGAATACAACTCCACCGCTTTAGCCGCATTTTTGGACTTTTCAAATAACTGCGCCAATTGCAGCAACGACGAGCGGATTTCTTCAGAGTTGGGCGCCATGTCGCGTGTCGCCTTCAGTTGACGCTCGGCATCGTCCAATTGCCCGCTTCGCAGGTAGGCTTCACCAAGATAGTAATTCGGCTTGAATTCCTTCGGCTTCGCGGTTGTAGCGGTTTTCAAGACGGGTATCGCGTCGGCAGGCTTACCTGAATCCAAGTACAGTGCGGCAAGGTTCATCTGCGCCTCATAGAGGTCAGGCTTCAATGTGAGGACACGTTGATAATGAGGGATCGCTTTTTCGTTCTGATTGGCTAGCGACAGAGCCAAAGCCCAGTGAAACTCCGCGGCGTAGTCCTTAGGATCAGCAGCAGCAGCTTTCTCAAACGCAGCCGCGGCGCCCGGATAATCTTTGGCTTCGAGCAACTTGATGCCGTCCGCCATAGGATCGGCCTGCAACAGAAGAAGCGCACAAAGCCATCCCGCCCACATGTCTCTATTGTAGGCTGGGGGAATGTCCTCGCCGAGCAAACATGCCGGCTCGCAGTATGAGACCGCCGCAGGATTCGCACAACGAATCGAAGAAGAACTGAAATCAATGGGAGTTTGGCAAACCTCGCCGCCGCCTCCCAAAGCGTTTGAATCCACCGCGGCCTTCTACGCGGACACTATGAGCTACTACCAGTGGCTTCAATTTGTCTTGCTAAAGCGCATTCGCAAGATCGTCGAAGAGCGGGGGACCTTCCCGCAGCGGAGCCAAACCGGCGCGTACGCCGTGCGCGAACTCCACGGACACCCGGAAGCAAGTGAACTCATCAACGCCCTTTCGGAGTTTGACGACTTTATCGAATCGACCGGCAAGCCGCCCGCGCCCCCAAAGAAAGCGGCGCCGCGGAAGCGAGCGGCAACCAAGAAGCCGGAAAAAGCAGCGAGCCCCGCCAAGGCCGTTAACCCGTTCGCCGCGGCTGAAGATGCCCTCCCGGCGCTCGCTGAACAGTTTTGCGAATCCCTTGCCGGACGCGGCGAGCCAGTCCCAGAAGTGGACCGCTCGGCAATCGGCAACCCAAACTCCACGCATGGCCGCGACGTGGGCTTGGCGGAGCGTGTATTCAAGTCAGTCAAGAGATTCCGCGAAGCGCTGCCAGGAGTTGGCGAATACTCAGACGCCCGCACAATCGATCTGATTGTCGAAGCCAATCGCGGACTTTGGGTCATCCGGCTGGCGGCGCGCCAGAACAGAAGCTGGACAATCAGCCATGGAACGTCATTGGTGGCCACCACCGATTTCTATCTGCGCCAGCATCACATTCACGCACCGTTCGCCGGTGAGGGCAGCGCGCGAGCAGCAGCTATGGAGTTTTGGACTTACCTGATGCGCAATGATACGCGCCGGGCGTCAACGGTATTGCTGCCGGATCAACAATCAGCGGATCTCCCCACTTTTGGCCAAGGCTGGGTGGATGAGTTTTGCTGGTATGCCGGGGTGACAGAGCCGTCAGAGACGGAAGCTGAAGTGCGGCTGCTGATGAATACGCAGGAAGAGCACTGTTTTTGGTTCACCCCGATGGTAAAGCGGGGAAAGGAGTGGCTCGTAAACTGGGCTCAGACACGCCGGGAGGAAATACCCCAGAGCACCAGTTAGTTACCACTTTTCTAGCGCCCGGCGGAGCTGCACCAGTTG
>JAFEAR010000032.1 GCA_018266335.1 Bdellovibrionales bacterium | reverse complement strand
GAGGGTTGAGTTCGATGGCAAGGGGCAACTCACGGTGGTGGATCACTTTGTGATCAACGGGAAGGCGCCGGCGACCGAATGGTCCAAGGGCACGGGAACCTACACGGTGAACGCGAACTGTACGGGCACGATGGAGGTCATCAAACCAGGGTTGCCGCCTGGGTTGAACAAGATGGTGATCGTCCAGGGCGGGAAAGGGATTCGCACGGTGTCTGTGACTGACGCGCTGACCGGAGTTGGTACCAAGACGGAGTAGGCAATAGAAGCTGGGCGGAGTGCGGAGGCTCCGCCTGACTTTGGGTTATCGGCTGTAGGTTGAGATTGTTGGGATGGATTCCGTTTTCCCTTCCATCTTTCGCCAGAGCCATTCGGCGGGGCCGTGCTTATAGCGCTGCAACCACCATTTAGACCACAGGACTTGGGCTCCGAAGATGGCGATGCTTAGGGCTAGGCCGAATAGATGGCTGTGCTTTCCTTTCATCCCCAGGAAGAGAGGATCGAACAAGAGGCGAAGGATTGCCCACTGGGTTAGGAAGTTAGTTAGGGCCATGCGCCCGGCTGGAGCTAACCAGCCGAGTTGGTGGGATAGGAGGCAGATTGAGGCAGCGTAGCCGATGGCCATCGCGTCATTGCTGAGCAACATTACAGAGCGGTCCGCTGCTTTTAGGACGAGGCCGGCGTTTGCGGGGGCCAGGTTTAGGAAGTGATGGGCAAGCGTGCCCATAAGGCCTAGGGTTAGGCCGATTCGCTGGGCGGATTGGAGGCGGGTTCGCTCGGGTGGGGCGCCGGATCCGGGAATGTTGTTTGACTTGGCGAGATAAAGTCCGAAAAAGAACATCACGAGGATTTCGTTCATGCGCATTAGATAGTAGGCGGGAGATGCTAACCCGGCGACGGTTCCGGCGAGGTTGGACCGTAGGGAATCGAGAAACGTTGCGCGTCCCTCCACGCCGTGGAGAGAGAGGCCGAGGGTTTCGCACAGGGGGCGGTCGACGGAGGCGAGTACCAGGAAGATAGCGGCCAGAAATAGCAGGGAACGTTGGGAGGAGTTTCGGAAGAAGTACAGGACGCAGCCTAGGATGGCATAACGGACTAGGATCTGGTTTCCATCGAAAACGATCAACAGGATGAGCCCGAATAGGAAAAGGCCGGACATACGCCTGAGGTGGCGGGTCCAGGTCAGACCGTGTTGCAACTGGAGGGCGATCCCGACGCCGAAGAGCAGAGAAAAGATTGGCCAGAATTTGTTGGAGAAGAGCAGGTCCTTCAGAACTCTGACCGCGAGATCCGCTTGGGTGGGGCGCGCGCCCAGGTAGCCCGAGATGTTGACTACGAGAACGCCAAACAGGGCGAATCCGCGAAGGATGTCGAGCGCGGGGATTCGAGTGGCAATGCCGGGAGGCGCCATTCAGAGTTAGACACCGGGCGGTGGGATAGTTCCGCTGGCGGCGCGGAGCTAGTCTAAGTCGCCGGTGAGCCAGCGGCGGGCTAGTTGTTCGCCGCTACCTTTGAGGTCGAGCGGTTCGGCGTGGCGTTCGATGCCGTCTTCAAAGAACCGGGCGACGATGCCGTCGGGAGTGGGCTCGAGTTCGAGTTTGCGCTCTTTGGCTTCCAGGCGGAGCGTGGACTCCAGCCAGGTAAAGCGGACCATGGTGCGCATGCTATGGCCGATGGTGCGGGCAGCAGTGAGAAGGCTGCTGGTGAAAGCACTGTCCTTGAGAGCCGCGGCATGGGGCGCGGTGCGGATGGCGATGGTGCGGGCGTCGAGTTTAGCTGCGCTTTCGCGACGCACGGTCTCGGGGTCGAGTTCATCGCGCGATTCGAGAGATTTGAGATTGTTCTCGAGATTATCGAGGAAGGACATTTATGTAGGATAGACGCTCAAAGGGGTGGATTTTAAAAGAATGCTATTTCGCAACGGTACGAACGAATACGAAGCGCTGGCCGTCTTTGGTGACGTCGTACCTAGTGAGCCAGGGAGCTTCCTCAGGGAAGTTACCGCGCATGCCGAGGATAGCAAAGAGACGTTTGGGTGGGGAGAACTTGGGCTGTGCTCCGGAGGCATCGACTTGGACGGAGAGCATAGTGTCGCTGCCCATCATATAGTAAAGCTGCGAGCCATCGGCGCTCCAGCGGGGTTGACCGCCGCCGCCGGCCCAACCATTGGCTAGTTCACGGGAGACTTTCCAGGAACGCTCTGGGGCCGCGGCATCGGCGACATAGACCTCAAAAGGTCCGCCGGCATTGGAGACATAGGCGATCCAACGGCCATCGGGCGAGTAACGTGCTCCCTCGTTCCAGACTTTCTCGTTGGTGGGGAACAGCGGACGAAGAGAGTCGGGGTTGCCGAGGTTCAGCGTAAATAGCGCGCGAGACTGGGAGGAGCGGGTAAATAGGAGAGTCTTACCGTCGGGCGACCAGGAGCGGGGGTAATCTGCGGTATCGAGCTTGAGGATGACCGTTTCGGGCGCGTCGGAATCGACACGCTTCCGCATAAGGTCATAGTTTCCGCCGGCCCGGCTGGAGGTGAAGATGATTTCCTTGCCATCGGGCGACCAAAGGGGGAAGTTGTCATTACCCTTGGCTGGCGCGAGCACGCGCTTGGTCCCGGCGGAGACCTCGTGAATCCAGATATCGCGGTCATTGGGTTCGCCATCGCGGGCGGAGACGGCGATGAATCGGCCATCGGGCGAGATTTCCGGGAAGAAAATGGAGTTTTGTGTGGCTCCGACACGGCCGAGGATTTTGCCGGACCGATCAACCCAGACCATCTCCTGGGGCATCTCAGACGGGGTAGGCTGTTGGGCCAGCGCGGTAAAGGTCAGGAGAGCGGAGATAAGGGTGCGGCGGATGGGGAGTGTCATAGGCCTATGCCGGGGACTGAAATTTGGCAATTTTAGAGCTTATCGCAAGGAAGCGCCCGGCGTACACATAAAAGTGAAGCCCGGAGGCAAAGAGCATATCCTTGCGACCGGGCTTGCGACGAATCCAAGTGTTCGGAGGATAAGATGTGAGGCAAATAACATCTAACGGCAGTGATCCTGCCGCAGACGTGGTGCATGGCCTGTGATAACGGGCCGGTTCAGGTAGAAGTTAGGCTGTGCGGGCTTTTTTTGCGCCGCGGCGTTGTTTGGACCAGCGGCGCTTAGCTGCCTCAATAATGCGGGCACGGCCTTCTTCACTGAGGCGGCGCTTTTTGGGTTCAGTGGGAGACTCCGCTTCCACCGAAGCTTCTTCCATGGGCTGATCAACCGGCAGCCCTTTCTTGGCGGCCCAACGGCGGCGCTGAGCTTCCGCAATGCGGCGGCGGCCTTCTTCACTCATGCTGCGTTTACCGGCCGAGGCGGTCTTGGTTGCCCTTGTTGGCGTGGGAGCGGGAGCGCCTTGACCGGCAACTTCCCGAAGAGCCTCAAGAGCTTTGTGAATCGCAACGCGTTGGCGTTCGAGTTGACTGATTATGGAATTGATCTCGCTCACAATGAACTTCCTCGCTCTATCGTAAACCGTTGAGTCAATCAATTTCAGCGCTAAAACGCTAGGAACGGCAAATTAGGGTTGCGCGGAGGTACAGTTTGCCGGTTATGGCTGACTCAATCCACCCTTATTGGAGCACGCAACGAAAAAAGAGTAAAGGAAAATTACTGTATTCACGGGTAGTTAGGTGGGAATCGTATCACCAAGGACGGAGAGTGAAAGGTAAGGTGGGCCAAGTAAGCGGAAGAATTCAGCAGACAGGGGAGGCGGAGTTTAGAGAGGTGTGTGTGGGGCGGACAAATTGGGACGTCCGACGTAGAGAATTAAGAAAGTATCAAGAAATACACGTTTGCGACGGGGTAGGTCGCCTGGTTAAGCGTGGATGGAGACAGCCGACAGGTCGGCGATGGACTTGGAGAGGTAGGGCGCCGGGGTACAAGGATGGCCGGAGGTACGGCTAATGAGAAGCAGCGTGCGGTCATCATCGAGAGTGGAAGTGCCAGTAAAGAAGTCAACGGAGGCGAGGATACGGTTGCGGATAGATTGGGCGTCTAATTCGCGGGAGTGTTCCACAATGTCGATCAGGCGGTCTTCGCCAAGGGGAGTACCGGTGAAGTCAGCGGCTTCAATAATGCCGTCGGAATAGATGACCAGACGGTCGCCTGGTTCAAAAGGTACGGCAGCCTGAGGGTAGGCAGCGGAGGAGAGGAGCCCCAAGACAGGGCCGCCGTCATCAAGGCGGACGATATCACGACCGTTGGCTTTGAAGAGAAGCGGAGGACAGTGGCCAGCGTTGATGTACCGAAGCAGTCCGGCTTGAGGGTCAAAGTAAGCCCAAAACATGGTGG
>JAFEAR010000031.1 GCA_018266335.1 Bdellovibrionales bacterium | reverse complement strand
GCGTGGAACGGGTGGCGATTGTTACACCCCCCGCTCGGTTGTCGAATGAAATCTTGGCCGCTGCTCAGATTGCAGGTGTCCGTGAAATTTATCAGGTTGGCGGACCCGCGGCGGTGGCGGCGCTGGCCTTGGGAACCAAGACCATCGCGCCCGTCGACATTATTATCGGACCAGGCAATGCATTGGTCACTGAAGCCAAACGACAATTGTTTGGCACCGTCGGGATTGATTTGCTGGCCGGGCCCAGTGAGCTTGTGGTCGTCGCGGATGACTCTGTTCGTCCGGAGTTTGTGGCTGCCGACATGGCCGCGCAAGCTGAACACGATCCTGATTCACGAAGTGTTTTGATCTCTCTTTCGAAGTCTTTGGTGAACGACGTGCGTAAATTTATTCCGCCGCTTCTGCTAAAGCAGTGTGATCTGGTTTATGAACGGAATGTGGCGCGTGCAGCTGACAAAGCGAATGCTCTGGCCGGTGAACATGTCCAGATTATGATGCGCCAGCCGCATCAGGTGCTTGACCGTTTGAAAAATGGCGGTGCCTTCTTTATCGGAGCGTGGTCGCCTGCGGTGATGGGCGATTACTGGGCCGGGTCCAGTCACGTGTTGCCGACGGATCGTTCAGCGCGTTTCGGGTCTGGATTGTCGGTCATGACATTTTTGAAACGCTCTAGTTTTATTGATGTGTCGATGGGCGCGTTTTTGAAAGGCTCGCCGGCCGCGTTGGCGATTGCCGAGAAAGAAGGTTTGGTCCAACACGCGAATGCACTTCGTGTGCGTCAAAATGCAAAGGAGCTGTCATGAAAAAAAGAATCGCGCATAAGCATCGCGTGACCAAAGAAACGAACATCGATTTGACGCTGAACTTGGATGGACAAGGGCGCTACAATATTTCGACGACGCTGCCGTTCTTGGATCACATGTTGGAATTATTTTCGAAGCACAGCCTCATCGACCTCAAAATTAAAGCGCATGGTGATACGCACATTGACGCGCACCACTTGGTCGAAGACATCGGAATCACACTTGGCAGCGCACTAGAAGAAGCGCTCGGAGACAAGCGCGGCATTCAGCGATATGGATTTTTCTTGTTGCCGATGGACGAATCTCTCGCCTATGTGACGATTGATTTGTCCGGGCGCTCATGGGTGGAATATGAAGCGCCAGGTTTCAAATTGCACTGGCCTACATTTGATTTGGATTTGATCGAAGATTTTTTTCAGGCTCTCGGAACGGTGGCTCGCATGAACCTGCATATTCGTATCTTGCGAGGTCGTAACAACCATCATATGGCTGAAGGGATGTTTAAGGCTTTTGGTAAAGCGCTGTCGATGGCAGTGGCCAAGGACAAGCGATATAAAGGAATCCCGAGCACAAAAGGGTGGATTTAAGGACGAGATGAATATCGGTGTTGTCGATTACGGCATGGGAAATTTGCACAGCGTGGCCAAAGCATTGGCCACGACGGGTGCGTCCGTGCGAGTCAGCTCCGACAAAGCCACGTTGTCTGCGAGTGATGCGTTGGTGCTGCCCGGCGTTGGTGCGTTTGGCGCAGCGATGAACAATTTGTCGAAGAACGGTCTTGATCGTTTCGTTCGTGAATGGTTGGCTTCTGGAAAGCCGTTCCTCGGAATTTGCTTGGGGCTTCAATTGCTGTTCGACTCAAGCGATGAGTCGCGTGGTGTGCGCGGTTTGGGCGTCCTCAAAGGACGTGTTCGCGCATTCCGCAAAAAGGATTTCTCAAAGAAAGGATACCGTGTCCCGCACATGGGGTGGAATACCGTTCGTATTCGTCAGAAAGAGAAGTTGGGGGTTAAAGCTTCCGATTCGTTTTATTTTGTTCACACGTTTTTCCCGGAACCGAAAGACAAACGTGTGATTTGGACCACCACGCCGTATGGAAAAGCATTTTGTTCGGCGGTGGTGACGGGCAATATCACCGCGACGCAGTTTCACCCAGAGAAAAGTGGGGATGTGGGATTGCGGCTGTTAAAAAATATCGTGACAAAATGGGAGCGCACCGCATGATTGTAATTCCGGCCATTGATCTTTATCAAGGCGAATGCGTGCGGTTGCGCCATGGCGAGTTAGAGCAAAAAACGGTGTACTCAAACGATCCAGTTGCGATGGCCCAGAAATGGGTTCAAGCGGGCGCTGAACGTTTGCATGTGGTTGATTTGGAAGGCGCATTCACAGGTGAACCGAAAAATTTAGAATGGATCATCAAAATAAAAAAAGCGACCAATGTCGTTGTGCAGATGGGCGGCGGCTTACGAAGCTTGGACGTCATGGATCGAATTTTATCCGCTGGCATTGATCGTGTGGTGCTGGGGACGGTGGCCATGGAAGAAGCGGGCATTGCAAAAACCGCGTTCGAGAAATATCCCGGCCGGATTATGGTGGCGCTGGATGTTAAGAACGGCCGCGTCGCGGTACGAGGTTGGAAAGGTGACTCAGGTGTGCCCGCCATGGAAGCGTTGCAGATCGTTGAAAAGCTCGGAGCCAAAGAAGTGATCTACACCGACATCAGTCGCGATGGGACATTGGAAGG
>JAFEAR010000030.1 GCA_018266335.1 Bdellovibrionales bacterium | reverse complement strand
GAGTTCGTTTGCGTCCAATTCCTTACCGCACACTGGGCAGTTCGGATCCTTGAGTGCGGCGTCGAAGTCCGTTGTCTCGTCGAGCCTAACGTACGAACACCGTTTGCAACCGATGTACCTAGTCCGCAGCCCCTTGAATGAGTCCTGGGCGGGTGTTGCGGTGTGCAGACCGTCGAAGAAGATTCCACCAACTCTGTACGTCAGCTTGTTCACCACCAGAAGCCGACCAGGGGCGTACTCGCTGAGTGCCTGAGCTTTAGCGAGTTGAGGACGCTCTTTCACGATGATGTCGCCATGATCGCCGTGCTCCTGAATCACGAAACTACTTAGGTCCGTCGGAAACGCGTACGATGGAAGAAGACCCTCGTCGAAGAGAAGATCGAGCAGCGTGACTACCTCCTTCACTTGCTCACCTTCGTGTTCTTCCTGTTCAGCTTCCTTCGCCGCGATCTTGACCCCAAGCGCCTTTAGTTCACGCAGCAAGTTCTGTATCAGACCACGGACGAAAGCCTCCGCTTCGGCTTGGTTATCGAAAAGTTCCTTAGGCAGCCATGAAGAGATAACGCGCGTCACAGGCTTTTGATCTTTCGAGAGCCAGGTCTCCAATGCTCCAAACGTGAAATCTCCATCTTCTGCGAAGAAATCGGAGGCGGCACCGAAAGCACTCATCAGGTCTGGGCGCTTCGCCTCGAGCTTTCGCTGCTCCGCAGCAGGCAACTTGTCCATCTGCCCGTGGAAGAAGGTCTGAAGCAGATACGAGTAGACATGCCGTCGCGCCAAGCGTTTATTGTCTGACTTGATTCGCGGTTCCCTTGCGTCTCCGCTGATCATTGTTTGCGGGTTTGCGAAGTAGTGCGCATCATGCGCACCACCCTGCGCAAATGTCACCACACTCGATACCGAGGTCCCACGCCGCCCCGCTCGCCCTGCTCTCTGCTGGTAGTTCTCTCGAAGCGGGGGAACCGTGCGAAGCCCCACTGCCGTCAGAGAACCAATATCAATGCCAACCTCCATGGTTGTCGTGCAACTTAGCACGTCAACCGGAGGCTTGTCGTTCCCGAGAGGCACATCCTGGAAGCGCAATTCGAACTCTTCCGTCGTCGCGTAAACAACTCCTGCGTCCCTTTGCGAAAGCTGCGCCGTGTGCTCCTCCGCCGTAATGTGAACCGGGCGGCCACCACGAAGCACCGCGCGCAGAGGTTCCCGAAAGAAGCCCTTGCGCGCAGTCATGTACGGATGATCCGGTGGCCTCGGCTCAAGATCTTTCTTTCCGCAAACCACGCAGGCTCCCAGAAAGGGCTTCAGTTGAAGATGGCCACAGAACTGGCACTGGAGCCACGTTTCATCAATCGCTATTCGAAGAACGACTCCGTCCGTCGCAAGTAAGCGACCAGAGTCATCCACACCGATTGAAGGCCTGGTAAAGAGGTCGAACAACTCCGTGCGCAGCAGTGAAAGTTGGTCAGCGTCGAGCGAGGCTCGCGAGGCCACCTGCTCGAAGAATCCCTTCAGTCCATCCTCTTGACGGATTGGCGTGAAAAACGGGAACTCTTGAAGCCGTCCAGTGTAGGAGAGACCAGGATCAAAAGCGTTTGCTCCAATCATCTCTTGTATCCATACTTCGGCAATCTCAACATGTGAAGGGATCTTCCCCGAGAGGCGCTTCTCAAGAAGGCGCAGTTTTGATTTCCGTGCTTCGACCGAAACCGCACAAGCCGCAACGAGTGAGTAGTACGGATCGCTTATTTGCCGCAGAACTGCCTGGCGATAGCGCATCGGAGGAGTCGGCTTCCATCCATCCTCTAGCGCGAGCGACAGATCCAATTCATAGTCACGGGCAAAACGCTGGCACTCCTCGATTAGGGCGCGGCCATCTGTGCCGTCGAAGAAGTGCAGGTGGTGTCGAGCGCACACCGAGACAAACCCAGCATAGAGCGTTTCGTCCGCGCCTACGTCGGCATTCGACTCGCGAAGCGCCGCGACGGCACAGACCAGCGCCTCACGCATGGAGTCCCGCTCCACTTCGCGCGGCAAGTCACGGGCAAGTCTAGCGGCCTTCTGCCGACCATCACTGAAGAGTAACGCCTTTCTCCCCTCGTTCGGATGCAGTTCATCAAGCGGCTTGGACGCCACCTGATTTACAAACTGCTCCCGTACCAAATTCGCGAAGGGTTGCTCCCCCTTTGTCGCCAGGTCCATGATCTTGAACGTCCCACCCGTCTTCGTCCGCCGAGTGCAAACGGGGCAAGCCCCAAAAGTAGAAACTCCATCTTCCTCGTCGCCACTTGTCGGGCGATACATTAGACGAAATCCAGAGCCCCTTCGAACCGAATCGAAGACGCGTCCAGTCGCAATGTCAAGCCAGATCGGCTCCACTGCTCGCACCATGTCTGGGTGCGGCTCCTCCAGAAGGAAATGAATCTCGTGCAGCGGATCACCGAACTCAGCCAATTTCCCGCCACGCTCGTTCCACAGAAAATCTGTTGTCCGTTCCAGGCCAAAAGCTCGAAGAAACGAAACACCGCAGTCCCGGTGCGTGTAGATCTCAAACACCCGCGCACCGCACTCGCAGTGTGTCCTCGGCTCAATGAACAGACGTCCGAGAAGCCCTTTCTCACCGGGCTGAAAGCGGCGCTTCGGGCAGGCCTCGTTCATGCACGCATGAATCGACGGCAGGCCCCGAAACATCATGTGCACGCGCGTGGGGAGTAGGGGTTGCTCCTCGCGCCCTTTCTCGAATCGGCGCGCATAACTTCCGAGCGCAAGGAGACCATCTGTTGCGCGCTCTGCTCGGCTTGGCGAAAACCCCGGAAAGAGCGTCTCGGTCACCGTGT
>JAFEAR010000002.1 GCA_018266335.1 Bdellovibrionales bacterium | reverse complement strand
GGAGCGGCGTCATAAGGAGCGTCCCACCCTGGAGAGTTTTAGCGTCGCCAATGCTGCTCACGGTGATATCAATGCGCCCACCCGCCCGCGCGAAAGGCGGCAAATTCGCCGTCACTACGACGGCCGCAACGTTTTTGGATTCAATTTGATCGGCCTTTACGTCCACGCCCATCTGGCGCAGCATTTGGCTCATGGAAAGGCCCGTGTACTCGCGCTTCGAATCGCCCGTACCCTTGAGGCCTACGACAAGTCCGTAACCAATGAGTTGGTTATCGCGCACACCCTTCACGGACACGATGTCCTTCACCCGCGCCGCCTGCGCAACGCTCGCCAGTCCCATCAGAAGCGGAATCAACTTCAGCAGCTTCATTTCACCATCTCCATCTTCGAATCAACCACTTTGCTCGAGGCAATCACGCTCGCCGGCCCCAGATCTTCATCCCGAATCACGCCACCGTACTTAAGTGTGTACGGAATAGATTTCACGAAGACCCGCCGCTGCCCCTCGATGCGATAACTATTGCGCGGCAAGAGCTCCACAATGCGCACGGACATTTCGTCGATGTCCACGTAACGTGCTTTTTCGTCGAGCGCCGCCACCGTGCGATCGCTCGCAGCGGCCCCCACGGCCTTAGCAATGTTCTGATTGCCTACGGTCGCGCCCACTTTTTGCGTGACGGCATCGCCCGCAGCTTTGCCCGCTTCGTCGGCCACCACTTGCTGCACGCTGCTGCGTCCGAATACGGAAGCTAGCTTAAGATTGAGCGCCTCGTTCACTTCGGGTTCCATCTTTACGATGAGCACGTCGCCCACTTTATGCAGAATGTTTTTGGAAAAATAAAAATTGTCCTGCGTTTCACCGTTCCACAACGACGCTTCGTTGTAGGGCCCCGTGCCATCGAAGGGATCGAACTTACGCTTGGCCGCATCGTCCTTGGCCTTTACTTCGGTTTCAACCACCGACGCCGGAGCGCGCACTTTAGGCGCCGCCGCCGCTGCGCTCGTGTCTTCGCCCGTGATGCCGGACTTCAAACTCTGCATCCACGACGAACAGGCGCCGAGCGCCAAGAGTGCGGACAGACTGCCGAGTGTGCGCAGCGACTTCGTCGTTAAATTCACAGACGAACCTCCACGGCCTTATCACCGGTCACTTGTCCGGTGAGCATTTTTTTACTGTCGGGTTGCTCGATGCGAATCACGTCGCCCGTTTTGCCTTCCTGCCGGGCAACGCCCCGCGAGCGAATGAGCACCCCGGGACCGGAGATCACCGTAACTTCCACCGTCTCACCCGATTTAACGGCGAGCGGCTCGTCGATTTGTTGCAGCTGAAAGGCCTCACCCGAAGTCACCATCGACTTCACGCGCTGGCCCACCAAGCTGCGTTCCGCCAAGCCCAGCGCGCCCGTCGGCAGCGTGCGCCACGGCAAATCGGAGAGCGCAATGTCTTCCTTCGTGATGACATGACCACGCGGCAAGTTCGCTTTGGCCGTGTACACCGGGCCAGTCACTTTTAGGATGCCCGAGAGTTGATGCTCTTGCTCGCGCACGCCGTTCTTCGTTTCGATCTCGACGATCACGGGCAAATTAAAGAGGCCATCCAAACGATGTCCACCGGTCGTGCCCAGGCCAAGCACCTGCACCGACTTGATGCGATCGCCCGTAAGGGCGGGCACGAAGCGCAAGTGGTCGACGTCTACACGGAAGCTGTCCACCGTGAGCGCCATTTGCCGCGCAATTTGCGAGCGAATGTTTTGCGCCACGGCATTCTCGGCCGTTACGAGCGCCGCCGCCACGGCTGGTGTAGCTAACTCAATGCGATTGGGCGCCACGTCGTTCATGGCGGCCATCGTGTGGCGTTCACCGAGGTCGGCGAGCACCGTTGCGAGTGTGGTCAGAGCTACGAACGATAAACTCTTCACAAATCAATCCCTCACTTCAACTGGTTCAGCGTGGACATCATTTGGTCCGTGCTGGTGATTACTTTTGAATTCAATTCGTAAACCCGCTGCGCGCGGATGAGATCGGTCATCTCGGTAACGGGCGAAACGTTCGAGGACTCCAAAAACTTTTGCATGAGCGAACCGGATCCGTTTTCGCCGGGGTTACCGGGTACCGCCGCGCCACTCGACGAACTCTGCAGGAAAACGTTGTTACCCTGCGAAATCAATCCTCCCGGGTTAGCAAAGTTCGTGACCTGCAGCTGTCCAACCTCTTGCACTTCCTTGTTAGAACCGGCCGATACCGATACGCGACCATCGGCCGAGATGTTCACGGCCACGGCATTGGGGGGAATAACGATCTCCGGAACCACCGGGTAGCCCTGCGAAGTTTCCACGCGTCCCTCTTGGCTCAGCTGAAAGCTGCCATCGCGCGTGAAACCAATTTCGCCGTTCGGCAATTGCACCGAAAAGTAACCGTTGCCGTAGATCATGACGTCGAGATCGCGATTCGTACCGCGCGGACTGCCCTGACCATTCTCGCGCGAGACGGCAGCCAGTTGCACGCCAGCACCAATTTGCACGCCCGTCGGATTTGCCGTCGTGGCGGAAGTCGCAGCGCCCGGATCTTTCACCGTGTGGTAGAGCAAATCCTGAAATTCCGCGCGGCTCTTTTTGAACGACACGGTGTCGGCGTTGGCAATGTTGTTGGAGATAACCTCGACTTGTTTAGACTGGGCCGTCATTCCGGTAGCGGCGGCATTCAGCGCGTTCAACATAAGCTATTCCCCCTTAAAACTTTCCAATTTCCGAGAGACGCCCCAGGGCGTCTCCATGGACTTGCATGAGTTTGGAGTTCTGATCGAAGAGTCGGTGCGCCTCGATCATTTTGGTCATTTCTAGAATCGGATTCACGTTGGAGGCCTCGAGCATACCCTGGTGAATGCGGGCCGGACGGAGCGTAGAACCCAGCGGATTAGGCTTGGCCTGAGCCACGGTAGGAGGAGGGGTCGGCGCCGGAGGATTGGCCCCACCCGCGGTTGCGGCGGTGCCCGTCGTAGCCGTGGTGGTGCTGGCCGGAGTGCGCGCCCCACTCGGCTGCGCGTAGGCTTCGGGCGGCGCTTCGTACATATTGCCCGCTTCCTTCTTGAGCGCCGAAGGATTCGCAATTTGCACGATGCTCAGTTTGCCCACGATGGCATTGTTCACATCGTGCACGTTGCCTTCTTGATCGATCACCACTTTAGCGGTGCCCGCGGTGATGGCCCGTACCGCCTGTTCTTGTCCGTTGGCAGCTCCGGGAGCAGTCGCCGCGCCGGCTTTGCCACCCTGGCCGAGAATCAAAAAACCGTCGTGCGTCACCAAACGGCCTTGAGCATCGAGCGCCAGATTCCCCGCACGCGTCAACCGAACGCCGTTCGGCGTCAAAACTTCGAGGAAGCCGTTGCCCTCGATCGCCAGGTCCAGAGAGTTGTTGGTCTGCCGAAAACCACCGGCGCGCATATCCGTGTACTCGGCGCCATAAAGAACGGGGCGGCGCTCTTCGCCGCTGCGCGAAAAGAGCTCGGATTCTTTGTAAGGTTGTTCGGGAATGTCGGTGCGGGTTTCGGGTTGATGCGCCGCCATCAAGCTCTCTTCAAAGGCCAGATCGTCGGCCTTATAGGCAGGAGTTTCCGTGTTCGCCAAGTTGTTCGCGATGACATCAATCCGTTTGGATTGCGCCATTGCTCCGGACATAGATGTCACTAACCCGGCGTCCATAGGCCTCCCCGTCTTAAGGGGTGCAACGCTCATGCCACTCTTGGCCGTCAGGAAAAAATCAGACGGACCTTTGACGAAGGGGTGAGCGGAGTGGTGAAACTAGCGCAAACAATGACGGCAAAAATTTTGAGTGGTCGAGAGGCTTCCGCAGCGCTGCTAAACACGCTCACCCTACGGGTGAACGAAATGCAGGCGCTCCAGGAACGCGCCCCCAAACTCGTCGTCATTCAGGTGGGCGACAACCCCTCCTCGGGTGCCTATATTCGCCAAAAACAAAAGGCCGCACTCCAATGTGGCTATGGCTACGAGCACATTCGCCTGCCCCGCAACGCAAGTTTTGCCGAAGTGCACGCCCAAATCGACACCATCGGCCGACACCCGTTAGTCGACGGCATGATTCTTCAGTTACCCCTTGATACCGACAACATCGCTCCGGACCAAGTGGATCTACTTGTGCACGCGATTCCACCTGAAAAAGACGCCGATGGCCTGCATCCCCTGAACCAGGGTTACTTATTTTCGGGTGCAAGCTCTGCGCAGGAGAACAGCATCTCCGCTCATCCTATACCGGCCACGGCTTTGGGCGTGGTGCGGCTGCTTCAGCACAATAAAATTTCCTTGAGCGGTGCGGAGGTAGTCGTGGTTGGACGCTCCCGACTAGTGGGAGCCCCCGTAGCCGCCCTGCTCATGAATCTGGGTGCCACCGTCACGATTTGCCATAGCAAAACACGCAATTTGGCCGCCCATACTCGCCGCGCCGAAATTCTTGTCGTTGCCGCCGGAAAAAAGCATCTCATTCGCTCCGAACACGTAGCTCCGGGTGCCATCGTTATCGACGTGGGCATTCACGTTGACGACGACGGTAAACTTACGGGCGATGTGCATCCGTCCGTGCACACCCTTGCGGGCGCCTACAGCCCCGTCCCGGGCGGAGTGGGCCCCATGACCGTCGCCGGCCTTATGGAAAACACGCTTCTGCTGCGCCTGCCTAAAGATATTTAAAAAACGAGAAGTTACTCGACAAACTCCGGACCCTTTGATGATTTACGCAGGGAGATGTCGGATTCTTCATTGCTCCAAACTGCCCTTCATTCCGAGCACAAAAAATTGGGCGCAAAATTTGCCCCCTTTGCGGGCTACGACATGCCCATTCAGTACACGGGCATTATCGACGAGCACTCCGCCGTTCGGAAAGCCGCGGGCCTCTTTGACGTGTCCCACATGGGCGTGGCCACCGTAGAAGGTCCCGATGCGCATGCTTTTTTAAATCACGCGCTCACCCGAGATCTCAGCAAGCTCACTCCGGGCAAAGCGGCTTATTCGCTGCTGTGCCATCCCGACGGCGGCACCGTGGACGACCTCATCGTTTACTGCGCAACGCCGACGCAATTTTTTCTGGTCCTCAATGCGTCCAACAAGGACAAGGACATGGCCCACCTGCAAAAACTTGCGGCCGGTCGCAAGCTCACTCTCCAGGGGCCCTTGCCCCAGTACTCCCTGCTCGCACTCCAGGGACCGGCGAGCGAAACTCTGCTGCGGGCCTGCGGATTTGAAATCACTCAGGGCCCCCGCCCCACCGACGCCACCAAAGTTCTTCCGCCCGTTTTTTCGTTCTTCGAAGCTCGCATTGGCGAGATCCCCGTGCGCATGGCCACCACCGGTTACACGGGCGAAACCGGCGGCGAAATTTTTGTCGACAACAAGCATGCCGTTCAGCTTTGGGAAAAACTACTCCTGGCCGGTGCTGCGCTCGGAGTAAAGGCCTGCGGCCTGGGCGCGCGCGACACCTTGCGCACCGAAATGGGTTATAGCCTTTACGGTCACGAACTCAGCGACACCATTAATCCGGTCGAAGCAGGTCTCTCGTGGGCCATCGGTTTCGATAAGCCCGATTTCGTGGGCAAGAGCGCCCTCGTTGCGGCTAAGGCGCAACCCCAGCGTAAACTCATTAGCCTGCAAAACAATTCTCGGCAGGCACCGCGCGCCGGCATGCGCGTGCTCAACGCCGAAGGACAAGATGTCGGCGAAATCACTTCCGGAACATTCTCGCCCAGCCTTGGCTACGCCGTGGGCTTGGCGCTCGTAAACGCTAACAGCGTTGGCCCTTATTCCGTGGACGTCCGCGGAAATCGAGTGGCCTTCGAAACCACCACGCGACCTTTTCTCAAAAAGCCCAAAGGATAGGAGACCAGGACTATGTCTGACATTCGCAAGGATTGCTTCTACACGAAAGATCACGAGTGGATTAAAAAAACGAGCGCGCCCAAAGTGGTGCTCATGGGCATCACGGATTTTGCACAGTCCGCACTGGGCGACGTTACCTACCTGCAAATGCCCACCGCCGGCAAAGTCATTAAGAAGGGCGAAACGCTCGGCACCGTGGAGAGCGTGAAGGCCGTTTCGGACATCTACGCTCCCGTGTCCGGCACCATCACGAAAGTGAACGAGGCCCTCAATTCCGACCCGGCCGCCCTCAACACCGATCCCTTCGGCACCGGCTGGCTCCTAGAAATTGAAATTTCTAACGAAGCCGAACTCAGCAGCCTCTTGTCCCCCGACGCTTACGCCAACGTTGCTCAGTAAAGGAGCGTGCATGCGCTATCTTCCGCTCTCGCCCGCAGAGAAAACTAAAATTCTTAGTTTGTGCGGAGTGCAGAACTTCGACGAACTCGTCGCGCAAATTCCCGCCGATCTGCGGCTCAAAAAGTTGCTCGATCTCGAGAAAACTCTGTCCGAACCCGAACTCGTACGTCACCTGCGCGATCTCGCCGCCAAGAATAAAGCGGCCGGCATGCAGTCCCACTTGGGGCAAGGCGTTTACGATCACGAATGGCCCGCGGTGATTGACCAAATCACTAACCGCGGCGAATTTTTAACGGCCTACACGCCGTACCAACCCGAAGTTTCGCAGGGCACACTGCAATTGATCTTCGAATTCCAATCCATGATTGCCGAACTCCTGGGCTTCGAAGTTTCCAACGCTTCCCTCTACGACGGTTCCACCGCCGTGCTCGAAGGCATCCTCATGGCAGCGCGTCTGCAAAACCTCACTCAGGGTGTGGTCTACGTATCGGAAGGACTCTATTACCGCACGCGCCAGCTCCTAGAAACTTACCTCCAACCGCTCGGCATTGAACTCGTCAGCTGGAAGGTGAATCCCAAAACCTTCCGCTCCGAGGCCGCCGGCCTGAGCCCCGACGCGAGCGGCAAAGCCGCCATCGCCGTGGTCATGCAATCCCCGAACAAGTGGGGCCTCATCGAAAACTGGCAGGAGCTCCAAATGGGGGCGGCTAAATTGAATTCCAAATCCGTCGCGTCCGTTTCGCACGCGCACAGCCTCGCCCTCTTTTCGCCGCCGGGAAGCGCCGGTATCGATATCGCCGTGGGCGAAGGCCAGGCGCTCGGGATTCCCGTTGGCTTTGGCGGTCCGCACTTGGGACTCCTTGCGTGCCGCAAAAAAGACGTGCGCCAAATGCCGGGCCGCCTGGTGGGCGCCACTGTCGACAGCAAAGGCCAGCGCGCCTTCTGCGTGACGCTCTCTACCCGCGAGCAACATATTCGCCGCGAGAAGGCCACGAGCAATATTTGCTCTAACCAAAACCTCATGGCCACCCGCGCCACCATGTACCTCACACTCATGGGCCCCGAAGGCCTCCGTAAAGTGGCAGGGCTTACGCGCGACAAAGCTTACTTTGCCCGCGAACTCTTCCGCAAAGCACTCGCCAGTGCCGCCCTCGAAGTAAAAGTTTTGGAGGGCGAAACTCTCGGCGAAATCACCCTCCTTATTCCGCCCAGTGCCTCGCTCTGGATGGACAGTGCCCTGGCGCGGGCCGAACAAGCGGGCATTCTGGCGGGCGTGCCCGTGCAAGTGCCCAAAGCTAGCGGTTATGTGCAAGGACTCTCCATTGCCTTCACCGAAAAACACAGCAAGGAAGACGTCGAGCGCCTGGTCCAAGTGCTCGTCGGTGGGAAAGGTGCCGTATGAACAGCGAAAAAACTGCTTCCGTGTGGCCGCTCAAGACTCAGCTCTCACGCGAACTATCAAAGACGGGACACCATGCCTACAGTCTTCCGAACTCCGACGTGCCCGCCGCTCCTGCCCCTAGCATGGCCCGCACGGCATTGGATTTGCCGGAGCTCTCGGAACTCAGTGTGGTGCGGCACTTCACCCGGCTCTCGACGTTGAACTATTCGATCGACGGAGGCATGTACCCGCTCGGTTCGTGCACCATGAAGTACAACCCGCGCATCAACGAAGCCACGGCATCATTGACGGAGTTTGTGCACCTGCATCCGCTCACGCCACCGCACCTGGCCCAGGGGGCGCTGGAACTTATGTATCGCCTAGAAAATGCGCTCGCCGAAATTTCTGGCTTTGCGCGCGTCTCGCTGCAACCCGCAGCGGGCGCTCAGGGTGAGTACGCCGGCATCCGCATGATTCGTGCGTGCCTGGAATCGCGCGGCGACGTGCGCAAAAAAATTCTGATTCCCGAATCCGCCCACGGAACGAATCCGGCCACGGCCGCACTCTGCGGCTACGAAGTGGTGCAAATCAAATCCACCGAGCGTGGATTGCTGGACGTGGGGCAAATTGAACAGTTCACCCGCGAAGGACAAGTGGCGGGCTTGATGGTCACCAACCCCAACACCTGCGGACTCTTCGAAGAACAAATCACCTCCGCCGTGCAGCTCATTCACGAGCGGGGCGGACTTGTGTACTGCGATGGCGCCAACATGAACGCCATGCTCGGCATCACGCGTCCCGGCGACGCCGGCTTCGACGTTATGCACTTTAACCTGCACAAAACTTTCACCACGCCCCACGGTGGCGGGGGCCCGGGCTGCGGCGGTGTGGGCGTTTCTAAAACCCTCATTCCCTTCTTGCCCCGCCCGACCGTCGAGCGCGATCCGAACGATCCCTCGGCCTTCGTTCTGGATGACGAGCGCGAACAGAGCATTGGCAAAGTCAAAGATTTCTTTGGCCACTTCCTCATGATGGTGCGTGCTTACACCTACATTCGCGAACTCGGCGCCGAAGGTATTCGCAAGGCCGGCGAAGATGCCGTGCTGCTCGCTAACTATGTGCGCATGCGTCTGCGCGGCCACTACGAGCTGCCCTTTGATCGTCCCTGCATGCACGAAGTCGTATTCTCGGACAAAAAGCAAACATCCAACGGAGTGCGCACCCTCGATATCGCTAAACGTTTGATCGATTTGGGTATTCATCCGCCCACGGTATACTTTCCGCTCCTCATTCCCGGAGCACTCATGATTGAGCCCACGGAAACAGAAACCCTAGAATCTGTGGAGGGCTTTTGCGCCACAATGATTCAAATCGCTAACGAGGCGGCCGAGAGCGGCGCCTTCGAAAAGTATTTTGCCAATGCCCCTCGCAACACTCCCTATGGACGCATCAACGAAACCCTGGCGGCCAAGGATTTGAAACTCACCTGGAAGGACCTGCTCTAGGCCGCCGCTTAGTGGTAAACTTTTCCTGACGTGGTTTTCTTTGGCGGCTTTCTTTTATTCTTCTACCTAGTGCGGCTATGGCTGGCCGGCTTCGGTGGCATCCATCCGGATGAAGCCTACTATTGGTTCTGGTCGCGCCATCTGTCCCTAGGCTACTTTGATCATCCCCCCATGGTTGCGTGGCTAATTCGGCTGGGTGATGGCTTGCTGCACCTCTTCCTGCCCCAGTCAGCTTTCGATGCACACCCAGCTTTCTTCGCTCAAATTGGCCTGCGGCTGGTGCCCTATTTTGTGAGCTGCGTACTCACTCCCCTTACCGTGGCGGCCTGCATTGAGAACATGCAGAAACGATCGCTCGGTGTCACCGAAATGATTGCCCTCATTTCTGCCCCGGTGTTCATTTTCGGTCCGCAAGTTGTGACACCCGACACGCCCTTCTTTTTCGGTTGGTCTCTGTGTCTGCTAATCAACCTGA
Organism: Bdellovibrionales bacterium; assembly: GCA_018266335.1. The sequence goes on along the minus strand of JAFEAR010000002.1, from coordinate 13,594 downwards.
AGCTTACGGATTCGCGTGGACTTGAAGCTACCCCGGGCGATCCCACCCCCTTTCGTCCGGTACTCGCCATTCTGGGCGGCATAGCACTCGCCTTTACGGCCTACTCAAAACACACGGCCGTGCTCGCCGCAGCGCTGTTTTTTATTTGCGGCACGGGCCCCTTTAACTCTCTATTAGCTGGCCTCACGGCACTCTTACTCACACTGCCGCACTTTGCGTGGTATCTAAGCACGGGCATCAAGGAGGGGGGCGGCGCACTCTTTCAATTTAAAAATGCTCTGGGCGATACACCGCAACTCATTTCGTACAAACGCATGGGCGATCTTGTCGCCTCCCAAGTTTTCTTTTGGACCCCGCTCACCTTTTTGCTCGCCCTCGCCTTTCCGATGGCCGACATTCATCGCTTTTTCTTGCCGCGCAAATTGCGGCGGCCCACCGGAACGCTTTTCCTGTGGGCCTTCGTACCGATTGTCTTCTTCAGTCTTTCGGCCCTGCGCCGACCCGCCGAAGCCAATTGGCCGCTCGTTGGCGTGGTGGCCGCGCTAACCCTCGTAATTTCTAAAATGTTCAACAACCGCAAGGCTCTGTATGCGATTACCTTGTCACACTTGCTGGTGGGAGTTTTAGCGGCTTTTGCCCTCTTCAATCCGGCGGTGCTGGCCGATTTAACTCGACCCACGGTGCCGCAACTTGCGGCCCAACTCGACAAGCCTTCGCGACTGCGCGAATTCACCGACTGGGACCGCTTTCACACACTCATTTTTGAGGCCACCTCGCGGAGCGACGATCCCGTGCTGGTGCAAAGCTACCAGTTACTTTCGGGCCTTATTTTTTACGACGCCGCTTCGCCGCACGAGAGCCTGGGCGATCGCTTAAAAATATGGGACGAAGGCTCCCGCAAGTCCGAATTTCAGCTCCACCGCGAACGAGTTTTGGACACCTCCGTACACAAGCGTTACTGGCTCCTGGCAGCGCACGAGGTTAAAACTCCTTCCGGCTGCGAGCTCAGCCAAACCCTCTACAAAAACGTAAATGACAGTCTTCCTTTTCAGCTATTCCGCTGCGGATTTTAACGTTAATTCTCTTTAAATTTAAATAGTTAAAAGCTTTAGCCCGCCTTATGAATCGATTCAAAAGGACCAAATTGATGCAGCGCATCAATAGGCCTAAAATTGGCCCCATGAAAACGAACAAGTTGATGCTGATCTCCTTCTCTTCACTCCTCATGGCTGGCGCGCAAGCGGGTACAAACCTTAAAACGGACGCCTCTGTTCCGGCCGATCAAGCGGCCCTGTTTCGGGCCGACCTAGCCGTGCTCGACGGACTCAGCGAATTGCCGGCCGATCGGCAATTGCAAAAAATCATGCACCTTCCCGCGCTCACTCAACCCGCGCTCAGCAACTGGCTAGAAGAACGCGTGCAGGTCATCATCGGACAAAAAGTAGATGCCGAAAAAACGTCCTACGTTGAAAAGAAAAACTATGCGTACGAAAATCCCGATTTACTGCCCGATGATGATGACGACGACAATGTTGCCGAGGCTCCCGACGCACCAACGGCAGCTCCCGAAACGAACGAAGCCCCAGACGACGATGACAACACCCTGATGCAAAATGTCGGCATCAGCATTTACCAGGACGGCAAGACAAGCTCCGAGCTAAGGGCCATCGACCTCAGCGTGGGTAAGCTCGAGGTTACCTCTCCGCGTACCGGCATTATTCAAGTGGGCGCCGCCCTCTTCAATCCCAAGTTCGGCATCGGCGGCGAAGCAGCTTCGGCTAGCTCGCACGCGAACTCGCTCTACCGGTTATCCACACTCTTCCACGAGGCGCGCCACAGCGACGGCCGTGGCAAGACCTTGGGTTTTCAGCATGTGAAATGCCCCGCCGGTCACGATCTGGCCGGCGACTACGCTTGCGATAACAATCTGAACGGCCCGTACACCCTCGATGCTTTGCTCACGAAGCAATTGATTCTCAGCTGCACGGACTGCACCGTGGCCGAAAAAGAAGCACTTAAACTACAAACGGCCGACTCGTTAAGTCGTGTAGTGGCTACTCGGCGCTCCGCCGCCCGCGAATGGGACGATCATCCCGAAGGACATCGTTAACATTCTAAGGGAAAACGCAGTTCATGGTGCGCCCTAGGCCGTCATTGACGGAAGCAGCCGTTAAGTGTCCCTTCTCGAGGAGCGCGGTCATACGCGGAGCTCCACTCGAATCGGGAGTGACCAAGACAACGTCAACGAATACGTGATCGGCCTTCACCTTAACCTGGCAACGTAGCGCCTGATGCAAGGAATTTCCGGCATCGAAATTAAAGTATCGATTGTCCCGAATTGCACCGGGCTGCTTTTTCAAATCTGGCCCCGTCATGAGACCTAAAGAAAATTGCTTGGGATTTTTTTTAGCGTTGCCCGAAACCAAAAGGCAGCTCTGCTTACCGCCATCCACACCGATCACGTGGGCAGGGAACAACTCCTGCAACCGATGCGCACAGGCCTCGCCGGAAAAATTAAGGCTCGCTTCGCTGGCAGCCCCTGCGGCCTCCGCCGTCTCTGCTCCCGGATGCTCTTCGGTCGCGCTTTCGGCCCGTGCCGAGCAAGCCAAGATTGCCAGAATCGAAAATAGGCCACGATATTTACGCATGCACTGCTCCCTATGCCACCATACCCGAGGCTTTTTTACGGTAAATCCAGGCACCAAATGCGATGAGCAAAATGTTCGGAATCCAAATCAGCAACCACGTGAACCACTCGGTCGATGCCGCAAATTGGCTAGGCGTCTTGAGCAACCACGTAATGAGGGCAAAGTAGAGCGTCCAGTAACTAAAGAGCAAGGTGAGTCCCGTCATAACGGCTCGGCCCTTGGCCGTGCGCCGGTTATCTAAACTCACCGCAAAGCTCAGCGGCACGAAGATGAGGCACGAAAAACTCACGGCAAAGCGCCGCGCCATTTCAATCCAGATGGGACGCAAATTAATATCCTTGCCCGACAATTTTCTTTTTTGCGTTAGTGCCGTCCAACCCAGACTCGGAGGAGACTCTTTGGGTCTACCGGCCTGGCTCGAGAAGTCGGCGTAAATGCGGTACTCGTCAAACTTCACGCGACGTACGATGTCCTTTTGAATTTCACGCGAAATCACCACGCCATCGTTAAGACGCAAAATACCCAGGCCATCAACTTCCAGCGGCTGAATCCAGCGACCGCGCTTGGCCGAAATGGAAACCTCTTCGCGAAAACTCTTCGAATCGTGCAAGAAAACCCGCTCCAGCTCCTGCGTCACCGGATTCACTCGATCCACAAACAGGACCATGTCCAAGAACCCTTCATTGAAGGTTCCGGAGCTCAGAGCACTCGCTACTTTGCGCTTGAAGGCTTCGTCGATGGTGGCCTCAAAGTTACGGTTACCCAACGGACCCACCGAAAACGAAAACCAAAGCGAAGCTCCCACCGCCATGATGCCAAAGAAGAGACTGGGGTGCAGAAGCCGCCCCGGCGAGTAGCCCATAGACTGCGCGGCGACGAATTCTCGGTCCGTTGAAAGACGGCCAAAAACTCCGAGCAAGGCAAAGAGACACGCGATGGGCACAACCAGGGGAGCAAAGCTCAATCCCAAGCCCGAGAGCATGCGAAAAATAATATCCTTGTCCAAATCGGAGCGAATAATGAATTCGGAAAGGCGCAGGGCCTGCAGACACAGCAAAACCACAATAGCCACGAGCGAGCCCGAAACGGAGCTCTTCACCAACTCCCAGAAGAGGTAGCGATCAATTTTTGACACTGAAGCTTTCACCCGAATCCCATACTTTACCACGGATCACCGCGGCCGAAGCCCGGGGGGCGCCAAGAAGTCGTCTTGGAGGGTGCGCCAGCTTTTCGCTACAATAGACCCTATGAAACTGCTTACGCAAAATGCCACGTTCTTGGCGGGGGTCTTTTTTATGACGCTAGGCCTGCTCCCGCATCGGGCGCAAGCAGGCTACTTCGAAATTTCCGGAAACGGTGCTTTCTCCAAGTACAACAACGGCATCGTCGGAAACGTGAATTCGTACACCAAAACCGTTCGTTGGGGCGGAGGCGTTGCCTACCGCTTTCTATCCAACACGGCCCTCGAGCTTTCGTACATGAATTCTTCCACGACGGATCGATACGGACAACAGGACACTTCGATTCTACGTGACTACGACATCACCAAAATTACGCAAATTCAGAACACCTCACTGAATCTCATTCTAGACTTTGCCGACCGCAAAGCTCGGTTCCGGCCCTACGTAAGCGCCGGCGGCGGTGTCATGACCCGCATTACCACCATCAAAGGCACCGCCACCCAACAACCCGAGGGACTTTCGGCCCCGCTAACGGAGTATCGCCAACGTTACTACTCGGCATCGACGGACTTCGGCATCGGTCTAAAAATTTTCGTGGTCGAAGCCGTGGCCATCGACGCCAGTTTCAACTTGTACGCAACCGATCTCGATAAATCAGAAATTTATTTGCACTACTCCGGTGCCGCTGGCCTACGGTTTATTTTCTGAGCATGCCCGCACCCCGCAATTTCGCCTACCTGGGATTGGGACTTGTGCTCGCCCCCCTAGGAGCCCTCTGGGGCTGCGAGGCCGATCTTCCGACCTACGTCGCGAAGCAAGGGTTTCGGCACGGGTCCTTACTCCTCAAAGCCGAAAGCGTCGAAAAGGTTCTTGCTCGACCGGGACTCGAACCCCGTACTGAACACTTCCTTCGGCTGGCCCAGGCCGTGCTTAAATTTGCGGCGAAAAACGGCATGCGCACGGGGGGCAGCTACACGAAGTTCATCGACTTAAAACGCGACTGGGTCACCCAAATCGTGATGGCCGCCCAACCCGACAGCCTTACTCCCTATCTCTTTCACTATCCCATCGTGGGCGACCTTCCCTACCGTGGCTTTTACGACGAGGCCGACGCCGAAGCGCTCGAAAAGAAATTTCAGGAACAGGGGCTCGATACTTATCGTCGTAAGGTCGAAGCCTTCTCCACCACGGGATGGCTCCCCGACCCTCTACTTTCGACAATGTTTTCTGATGAAGGCCGGCTCGTTGAACTCTTGTTACACGAACTCACTCACGCCACATTTTACTTTCCGAATGCTGCGGACTTCAATGAAGCTTTCGCTAGCTGGATGGGTTATCGTTTAGCACTCGAGTTCATCGCCCAGACGGACTCTACGCTCGTTTCCAATCGCGAGCGCGTCCTAAAAGAATTGCAAGACAACCACGCCTTTCAATTGCGCTTCGCTAAGTTAGTTCGGGAGATCTTGGCGCGGGGCCGTGAATTCTATGCTCAGCCCAACGCGCGCGCAAAGCGCGCGGAATACTTCGCCTGGATTCAACGACGCCTGGACAACGAACCACGCCTCGGCAAATTTAACGAGCGTTGGAACAACGCTCTAATTTTGAGTTTGGGAACTTACTACGAGAACGTAGAACCCATTGAATCCTACGCCCAGAAACGCGGGCTTTCGCCCGCACAGTTTCTACAAATCGTGGCCACTACGGGCCCCGGAATTATGCCAGAGATTCTTAGAGCTTCACCTTAAAGCGAGCCTTGTTACCCACCTGCGTCTGCTGGTTCACTTGTTGGTTGATCGTTTGCGCCGTGTTCGTCACGCGATTGAGGTTCTGCGTAGCGATATCCAAAATTGGAGGCGGAACGTTGGCCGCCGTTTTCATTCCACTTCCGCCCACCATCGAATCCATGCCCGGACCTCCCGGCCCTGCGCCTGGAGATACGGATGCCGGAGCGCGACCATTCGTACTAGCCGACGCGGGTTCGCGACCAAGGGGTACGTCACCGCCGGAGTCCTTGTTGCCACCTGCCGCGGCAACATCGCCGCCTTTAGAATCCTTGCCATTGGCGGCTAGAGGAGCATCTTTCTGCCCTCCTTCTTGCTTGGCCGGAGCGGCGCCATCTGCGGGCTTGTCGCCCGTCTTGGCCTCATCACCTTTGTTAGCCTCGCCCTTAGTATCGCCACCTTCAACACCTAGGTTCTTCTTACCAGAATCACTCTCTCCCGAGCCCGCCATGGACTTCACAGCACTCTCGAGATCTTTGTTGCTACTAATAGGTGCCGGAGGCGTAACCGCCTTGCTGCCCGCGGCCGAAGTAAATTCACCAGGCTTCACGAACACCTCGCGGGGAGCTCCACCAACTCCGGCGCCGGCTCCTACGTTACGTACGGCCACAAGACCACGTTCGGTCGCCACCTCGCTATGGAAGGTTTTCGGATTAAAGCGGGCCAAGAAAATCGTGCCGCGCACACCGGCCACAGCGTTAGGAGTTTTTACTTCGTACACATCAGTGCCCTTGCCACTGTATTTTTGATTTACCGTGGAGCGAACTTCACCACGCGCCAAACTCAGGCTCGTACCAGTGGATTTAAGCGGGTCAGTCGACGCGCGCTCAATAAGTAGGGAGGTATTGGTTCCAAGTACAATTTCGTTTTTACCTTCGACGAATTCAATTTTTACGCGGCCATCGGCCTTGGTGATTATGGTCTCACCCACGTAAAAAGGAGCGCCCGTCTGCAATGTACGCGACCGCTTACCGGAGGTATCGCCAACAATTTTTGCCGTGGCGTCCTGAACCATAACCTCGCCTTTAATGAGCTTAATAGTTCCGGCTGGTGCTTCCGAACCGGCCCGTGCAGTAACCACTGCACCAAAGGCCAACCCAAAAGAAGTCAGCCAGCCCAGAGATCGCGCAAGTGATGTAATCGCCATAAAAAACAAACTCCCCAGTAGTTATCCCTTAGCTTATCGAAACTCCGCGCCGATATCTGAATGATTATTCTTCGGAACGCCTGACACTAAACGCCAAGTCATTAAATTCGCTTCGTTTCCTCGGTCTCCGTGAACTTTTGGTGAAGCGCCGGAAGTTGGCGTTATGACTACAAACCATTTTTGAAGATAATGTCTCCAAATCTACATAAAGCCGAGGCAGCCCAAGCCCGATAAGGCAGAGAGATGCCCATTAAAAAAATTGCTCCTTTTGCGAATACCTCGCTGCTCGCCCTGCAGCCAGATCCTTGCTTTCTTGTCGGGCGCGATGGAATCATCCTGGACGCACACATTCCTACATCCGCTAGCCAATTTCTCAGACACAACCTGAGCGCCGGTAGCCCTTGCGCCGACCTATTTCCCGCCGAAGTCATCCTGAGAGTTCGAGCAACAATCGATCGCGCATTCTTGGACATGAAGACCAAATTCTTCGAATACTCAATCTCCGAGAAGGTGCACATTGACTGCGAAGTCAAAGTCACTCCCGTGTCTCAAGATCATTTCGTAATGACTATTACCGATATTACCGAAAGAAAACGCCAGGACTTAGAAGTTATCTACTCTTCCAAAATGTCCAGTCTCGGAGAAATGACCGCTGGAGTGGCGCACGAGATAAATAACTCCATCGCAATTATTTTAGGGCGCGTTTCTCAACTTCGTAGCTTAGTTGATCACCAAAGCGTAACGCCGGAGAGAGTTGGCGAGATCGCTGAGAAAATTGATAAGACGTGCATGCGCGTTTCCAAATTTATTTCTAACTTGAGAAGCTACGCGCGTAACGATCGCACCGAGGAATTCGCTAAAACTTCGGTGCAAAAAGTGATCAGCGAAGCCCATGCACTCTGCGAAGATCGCTTTAAAAATCGCGGAATCGAATTTCGCACCCAAACCGAGCCAAGCGCGCAAATCTACTGCCAAAATAGTCAGATTTGCCAAGTCATACTCAGCCTTCTTAACAACTCCTTCGACGCCATCTGCACGCTGCCCGAAAAATGGGTCGAGATTGAGAGCCGTCAGACCAATGGCCAAGTAGAAATTCTGGTTACCGACAGCGGCCCACGTATCGATAACGAACTGGCCCTTAAGATTCACCAGCCCTACTTCACCACCAAGGAAAAGGTGAAAACTGTTGGGCTGAGTCTGGAAATTTCACGCAACATTCTCCGCCGCCATGGCGGGTCGCTCCGTATTGACACCCAATGCCCGCATGCCCGCTTCATCGTGTGCCTGCCGCTTGCCCAAGAAAGCGCAAGCTCCGCATCGGAGCGTGAGGCGTAAATCCATGCAAACGCTGATCATCACAACATTCTTGATCATTCTGATGTTCTCGGTGATCAACATGGTCATCAACGGTATTATTTGGTTCTCCACCAAGCGCCAAATCTACTCCCGGGTCGCAATTTTCTGGCTGGCGCTCATCGTTAACTTCTTCATTCAATCCAAGGGGCAGGGGGAAGAATCACTCATTATTCTTTGCTACGGCTTTACCATAGTTCCCCTTAGCCTCCTCGCTTACGCTTCCCTAGGCTTTTCCCGGGATCGCTACCCCGCCAAACACCTCCTACCGCTCATTCCACTTTCTGTCGTTTTAACGATTGCCGTAAAAGACTCCGCCTGGCCATTTTGGGCTCGGGCCATGCCGTTCGCATTAACGGCGGCCCTCCCCCTACTCTACGTCGTATACATCTACGATCTGCGCAAGCGGCACGAAACCACGCCTCTCATGAAGCTCCACTCGGTGGTCATCTTTGGCCTTGCGCTGCATAGCTTTAACTTCGCCTTTTTCCGGATGAACCCCGAGGCCCAATTATGGGGCTGGCCCGTAGCCTACGCTCTGTACCAACTACTAGCGGCTTTGGTGCCGGCGCTAACCCTGGACTTTTATCACCGCGAAGAACAAGTTCGACTGCAACAGATCATCGATGAACAAACTCGCGACCTAAAAAACTCCAACGAAAACCTGGCCAAAACGGGCAAAGAAAAGGACTATCTCTTCAAAACGCTCACCCACGATATCTCAACCCCCTTGCAGATTCTGAGTTACAAGGTAGAGGCCCAAAAACGAGATCCGATCCAGAATCTCGAAAAATTCCTGGGCTCGGTGGAGAACGTTGCCAAACGGATCTCAATGCTGGTGACCCAGGTAAAACTGTTTCATTCTCTGCAATTTGAAAAATTTAGCCTCAAATTAGATTCCGCGAATCTACTCGACTGCGTGCAACAAGTAGAAACGTTGTTCGAAGACATGCTCCAGCGTAAAGGCATTAAAATTGAGTACGACGCCGAAGAACTACGCCGCATTTTCGTAGTCGTACACGTGGAATCGTTCACCAGCTCCGTGCTGGCCAACATCATCAGCAACGCCATAAAATTCAGCTATGTAAACGGAAAGATCTCCATCTCGGCCCGCAGCACCGACTCGAACTCAGTGTGCATTTCAATCGAAGATCGGGGCATGGGCATGCCAGCGAGTATTCTCGAGCAAATTTATGATTTCGATTCTCAAACGTCTCGCCCCGGCACCCAAAACGAAAAGGGCACCGGATTCGGTGTACCGATTGTTCAAAAGATTCTGTCTACCTACGGCGGGAAAGTAGCAGTCATCTCCCGAGAAGCCGATGCGCAAAAGCAAAACGGCTTCACTAGATTCGAAATCAATTTGCCTCGTGGCAAGGATCTATCTTCTGCCGCTTAAAACGAGAACTCAGCCTCGCCCAGTCCGCGGCTAATCGGTTCCTGGTGAATCGAACCCACCGGTCGAGGGCTAGAGTCGGGGAAGTACCGAGCAGACAGATGCTCCGTTTGATTCAATTTGTCCTGCAGCTTCGGATTCACCGGACGGGTGGAATAGGAATTCCAATAGCCAGAAAATACCCGCGCGGGCAAACCAGCAAAGTATTGTTCGTATAGCTCGTGGCGACTGCCGAAAGTCGAGAGTACCAAATCAAACAGCAACATAGAAACGTTCTGCTTCTTGTGCAGGTCTCCCTCTGCGATATCCCATTGTGCACAAAGTTCATTAATCACCTGAGCACCCATATCGCGCGCTTTGAAGGGATAGAACAACTCCCCTCCCATGCTGCACTTGAGCGCATGCACTAAATGAGCATAGCGCTCCATGAAGAACACTTTGGCCGTTTCAATTTTTTCCGAATTCGGCTGCATTAAATTGCCAAAACGTTGCGCCAAACGCAGCGACTCGCTCTGCAACGCCTGCAGAATATTCAGGTCCCGTAAGCCCTGGCTTGCGACCAGAGTAAGGGCTTCGTTCGGTCGGGTGATTTGCATCCAAACCTTAATTAGGTCCAGCAAAGTTTCTAGTTTCGCGATGGCACGAGCATTCGTCTGGAGTGTACACGCGGGCGAGGTGCCCGTTTTACGCACGAAGGAGTTGTAGATTTCCAAATCCCGATAAACGAAAACTCGTTCCCAGGGAACAAAGACATTATCGAGCAAAATAATGGCATCGGATTCATCAAAGTACTGGCCCAGCAGCGAAAGGCTATCAAAATTGTTACGGCAAACGATGTTCAACCCGGACGCCTGCACAGGCAGTACGGCCACGATAGCTTTGTCCGGTTCATTGTCCGCCACCCGAGTGGGCGCAATCATGACCTCGTCGCAAAGCGCCGCTGAAGTCGCCATAGCGCGCGCTCCGGATAAGTAAATGCCCGCATCGCTCTCGCGAACCACGCGAATGCCAGGATTTTTCCCGCCACGTAGCACCGAGGTAGAGTGCGTAACGAAGAGGTCTTTGGCCTTCATTTCCTCGTAAAACTTAACGACGTTCGGGCCAAATTTACCGAAGGCCTCGGGCGTTCCGGCCCAACTGCTGACCACGCTGTTGATATAGTCGGGGGCCCGGCCAAGAATACCCAGGTAGTTTTGCGCCAGCGAATAATAGCTATCCGCTTTGCGCCGTAAATCCACTGCCGTGTGCGACATGAGCAAGGTCGTGCTGTAAGCGTCGCCCTTCTCCCCAGTCGCATTGACAGCATCTTCGTGGTGATGCTGATAGTAATCCGCAATCGCTGCCGCCTGGAGCCGGAACTTGGGTACAGAAAGGGGATGCACCTGCTTCCCTTCAAACCAAACTCGGAAATCGTTGTTTTCAATCGCAGAGATATATTCTTTTCCGGTTCTCAACATAATTGCATCCTCTTCCCAGCTCTAATTAGACGTTCACAGGTGCGGACTGTTCCGACCGGTAATCCGTAAGTTTCAGGTGGCTGACGTCGCTGCAAGCACGCGTCAGGGCCGCGTAGACCGCTGCGCTTTGCTTCAAGTTGACCATGACCACGGCTTGCTGCTCGGGAGTCAGGGCTTCGATAACCTTGATGGCCTTCTCGGTATGATCAGGATCTTCCTCGGCATGAACTTTAATGAAGCGACGAGCTTTTCCACCGTAAAGCTTCTCTACTTTCTCCAAAAGCGGCGGAAGATTCGTGCACGCAAAGTACTCGAGGGCCAGAATGTACCCCATCAGGGCAAAGGGGCCTTCGTGCTCAACTTTGTAGTACTGCGATTCCCAAAAGGTGCGGGTGAACGGCAACTCAGGGAAATCTTCAATCGTGAATCCCAAATCGTGCAAATCTGCTTCCGCCATCACATCGTGGGCATTTTCTTCAGCAATATGCTTTACGAAGCGCCGAAAGTGCTCTTCATCGTTCTTGCCCATAAGCCCTGCGGACAACGCGAGCAAACGGGTAGAATGCGCAACGTAGTAGTAGGTTTGCGCCAAATAGTTTCCATAGACTAATGGATTGCTAACATCCATTTCGCTCACTGCTTTAGCCATTTCCGAAACTGGAATCTGATAATCTGCGGGTTTCAAGTTACGCCTCCAAAAAATAAAACGAATATTGAGAAACTTCGGAGGGAGTAAACGAGCGGATACAAAGCTAGTCAATAGACAAGCCCAACTAGAATTCGAGAAGAAGAAAACTTCCAATTGATCTGAATCAGTTGTGAACATTCATTCACAACTATTGTCGCCAAAAAACTGACTATAAAAGAATTACTCCGTCGCGTGCGCACCGGGTCACAAGTTGCCGCTGCAGATCTTCACCCATAAACTTTTTAGAGGGGGGGGGATCGCATGAACAACCAATTCTATTGGCGAGGCACGGCTGCCACTTGCTCAATAATTTTCTTTTCACTTAGTCTCGGGGCTTGCGGTAGAGCGAGGCCCTCCGAACAGAACCCGGAACCGAGTTACGCTCCCCCTGTAGAGACTTCACCTCCCCCATCTTCCGAGGACAGCGCAAGCCCCACCCCTCCCTCCCCAGAGAGCCCTCCGCCTATTGCGCTCCAAGCATTTCCGACCAAGGGCGACGCCAAAAACAACGAGCTCTTTTTGCATTACAGCGACAACATGTTCTTCACCTTTAACTCCGCGCAAAATCTGACGGGGCCCTTCATCGATCCCGGCCGGGAGGCGATCTATGTGGACAGCCTCTTTCGCATTTTGATTCAGGCGGCACACACCCAAGCCGCAAAGTACATCGACGCCAATTCTGGAACCTTTCTCAATGACCGCGCGTACTTCGCCTTTTTGCTGGGAGCCCTCGTTGTTCCTTGGCACGAGAGCAACCTCACTCACTATCGTCGCTTTTCTCCGGTAGACACTCACTGCGCAGCCCGCATGAACAGCGGCACAGCTCTCTTACGTGACAAAACCCTGTACGATGTGTTCATCCGCAACATTCGCCCCCAGTTACCCGACTGCAGTACCCTGCCCAAATCGGCGGACGCCATTCAACTCGTCGGATCCGAAGACGCCTTCTCCAACGGGATTATGCAAGTTGCCATTAACTTCCACGAGGACGACTACGTGGCGAATGGCACGTACCGCTCGGTTCCAGCAACGGTCCGTTACGGATTAAAATACTTCTTCGCCGGTTATGACGGAGTGCTATGGAACGCAAAGCAGTACTCATGTATTTTTGCATCCGACGGCAAAACCATTGACTACCAAAAGCTGCTTCGCGGCGCCTGGGCCGGAAAATACAACTCCGGTAACCTCGCCAGCACCTGCCGATTCACCAATCCCAACTCGAAATGGGCTACGAACGATAAGGTATTCCTGCAACACCTCACGGCCATCTTGAATAAGACAACGAATCCCTACACCACGAATCTGACCGGAGCTGCACGGGCAGCCTACGACGAGCTGGTTGGCAACGTTCTGACCGGCACGCGCAACCTGAAGTATTTAACCCCTCTCCTCACCACCGCGAAAGCAATGACAGATGACTCTGCGCTTTAAAATTGGCTTCGGGGCTCTGCTAATTGCGCTGACTTATATTGTGCTCGCCCTACGGCGTAGCTCTCGCACCGAAACAACTCCTCATCCAACGTTTGCAAGCGAAGTCGCTCCACGCTCCAGCTCGCAGGCAAGAACTTCCCCGAGTCCGACCGACAGCCCCAGCTTACCCCCGCGACTCCCCGGGGAACTCAAACAACGCCCCGAAGCCAAACTCATCGCCTCCACGCCCATTCCCCAAATCTCCGCCCTGTGGATGAACCGTTCCGTGCAGCAAAATCAACTTCTACGTTCCGCAAGTGACTTGGTTATCGCACTGGGTGAGTGCCTGCCCCTGAACCTTTGCGGTCAGCGCGCCCCTTCCAACAAGCCGTATGCGCCCGACGATCTCACTCCTGCCCACCAAACGCTCAATCGCGCCCTCGAAATTCTCCGGGTCGCGCGCGACCAGGGCGAAAACATTATTCTGTCTCCGGACGCCCTCCTGAACGCACTCCGCGGGGCGAACGCGGCAG
>JAFEAR010000029.1 GCA_018266335.1 Bdellovibrionales bacterium | reverse complement strand
TTGCGGAATAACTGGTCTGTCATCTCTGGCCTCCTGCTCACTCGATTGTGAGCTGTTGCAGGGCCATTTGATGCTTCTAACTTTGCCTATTCATACCGGAAGTAATTTCGTTGCACACAACACTTCTCGCCGTCGACGGTCTGGTGGCTCGTGGCCGCCCAGGTCGCGACCGAGTTCAGTCCAAGCAGAACCGCCAGCGCTCCAAGAATTCCTTTGATCGTTTTCATGCGTCTCCTTTCCCTTTCCACATCACCCTTGAGGTCAGATAAACGACGTAGTGCCTTCCCCGTTGAACGTGCCGCACGTCGTAATCAGAAAATTTTGGACACTCGTAACGCCGAGTTGAGAGTTGGAAGCGAATTTTTTCCAGATTGGCGACGCCCATTTCGAGCGCAAGCTTTGAGTAGCGCGAGAGATCATCGTTCGTCGGTCGAAGGCTCATTGGGTTTCGATACTCTTCCCAGGTTTTGAGAAGCGTATGAGCCAGGCTCACGCCCGCGCTGTGAGCAGCAAATGGCACTCCATTGATTTCGGTCAGGATGAGCGAGAAGTAGCCGACCGAGGTTCTGGCTGCCCACCACCGAAACCCAGTGCGCGAAAAGACGGGCAGACCCATGAGCAAGCGCTCGCGAGCTAGCTGCTCCACCATGAAGCTTTCCGAAGCCTCGACGAAGGCCGCTCGCTGCGCATGAACGCGGTTCGGGTGAGCCGCGATTCCCGCCGGGCGAATCCCAAGCGGTCGAAGTTCGCTGAGTTCATAGCCGCGCTCGACCCACTCCGATTCGCAGCGGGCAGTGGCTTCACCAATCGTGAAACCAGCTCCCGTAGCGTAGGCCGCGTGGCCGGGGAGCGCACGCAGGCAGCGCACGAACCTTATGGCCGGAAGATCGCGGATGATTTCGTAACTCATCAGGCGCGCATTTTATGCAGCGCATTATTCGACTCAACTTAAATAGTTTTGCTTGGGGGAGAAGCTCAACAATTTCATTGCGTTGAGCGCAGCCTAATGTCGTGTTGAACTTTTAAACAAATTCCGTGGGATGCGGTTTTATCCGAGCTGACCCTCAGGGGGCCGACGAGGGTCTACGCTCGCGGTCATCGGTCTGCCGGGAAGGAAGGGGTTGTGGGGAAAGAGTTTCCTGGCGAACGATGGTTCGCAATCGGCGATGTCGCAAAGGCCGAATTCTCACAAAATTAACATAAAGGCAGAAACGTCTGGAGTTTTGACCGTTTGATAGCTTGCCGCTGCTTGACGTTGTCGCGTTCACTTTTTCTTAATCTTTCAGGCGCTTGCCGACGATAAGCTTTTATATATGTGCTTCGTCCATCGCGGTATTATCTGCGCAGCTCGGCAGCTCGGCAGCTCGGCAGCTCGGCAGCTCGGCAGCTCGGCAGCTCGGCAGCTCGGCAGCTCGGCAGCTCGGCAGCTCGGCAGCTCGGCAGCAGTAAAACTAGCCCGCCCTTACTAAAGGCACGACTTTTTATCGAGTTTCTTTCTTTTGCGTTCTTGTTGCTTGGACTACTGCCCTCTGTCGCCCAGGCGACTCCGCAAGTGATTCGCGTCGATGGCTCCGTGTTCGACAGCACCGGGTCACCGATAACAGCAAGCCAAGATATTCAAATCAAGGCCTACGATGCCGCGAGTGGCGGAACGCTGCTTTGGACAAGTTCCGTGTACAACACGTCTGTTAGTTCAGGGCGCTTCACAATCAACTTGGACGCAGCAGCCGGATCGCCCAGTTTGGTCGACAGGTTTGGAGAACGCACTGCAAGCCAAGCGATTTACTTTCAGATTGAGGTCGATTCCGGCGCTGCGAACGGGACCATGGACACCCCGACCATTGTCCTCCCGCGCATTCGCGCAAAAGGTACAGCGTTCGCGCTCAATGCTGCAAGTGCTGATGCTCTCAAGGGCGTGACCGCAACGACTGCGGAGTTCAATCGCTTGGCTGGAGTTACGGCCAACGTGCAGTCGCAGATCAACACGCTTGCGGCAGGTGGTTCGTCTGCAAACAAAGTCGACAAAGCGGGCGACTCGATGTCGGGCGCATTGCAAGTCGGGGCGAACGTTACGTCAACCGGTACAGTCACGGCGGCGACTCTTAATTCCACAGGTGCGACGGCTTCGCGTTTTGCTCTTTTTGATTCATCAAAAAATCTTGCGTCGTCTGCGTCATCTGTGACCGACACGGAGTTTGGTTACTTGAGTGGAGTTACGGCAAACCTCGGTGCGAGTCTCAACGGCTTGACCGCGAACGTACAAACGCAGCTTAACGCTAAGGCTACGAGTGCTGCACTCGTAGCGAAAGCAGGGGACTCCATGAGCGGAGCCCTGCAAGTCGGAGCAAACATTACATCTACCGGAACAGTGCAGGCTGCCACAATCAATGGTACAGGACTCACCGCAAGCCGAGCACTCGTAACGGATGGGTCAAAAAACCTGAGCTCGAGTTCGGTGACTGACACGGAGCTTGGATACTTGAGCGGAGTCACGGCCAGCGTGCAAACGCAATTTGCCGGAAAGGTTGCCATAAATCAGCAATGCAATACCGGTGAATACCTTCAGGGCTTTGATGTTAGCGGAAATAAGATTTGTGTTGCCTTGCCCGGAAACGAAGCATTCACAAAGGTTGGAGCGGGTTATGACTTTGCCTGTGGAGTAGTTTCAAACGGACAACTTCGCTGCTGGGGACTAAATAACTACGGGCAACTTGGCAATGGAAGTACGACGGCGAGCTCTGTTCCCGTGGTTCCGCGTGGTTCAGATGGTGCACCTTTTTCTGGAGCGAGCGAAGTGGCTGGCGGAACCGAGTTTGTATGTGCGCTCAAAACGAACGGTACGGTTTGGTGTTGGGGTTATAATGCCAGCGGACAGCTTGGAAATAACAGTAACACATCAACGGGTGTGCCCGCACAAGTCAATGGCCTCACGTCGGCTACGAAGATATCTGCCGGATACGATAGCGCGTGTGCGACCAAGACGGACGGAACCATTTGGTGCTGGGGAAACAATGCTTGGGGGCAACTGGGCGATGGGACGACAACCGCACACAATACTCCCGTTCAAGTGAGCGGCATCACGACTGCCGTATGGGTGACGGGAGGAAACTCATATCATTGTGCGGCGCTAGGCGATGGAAGCGCTCGCTGCTGGGGCTATAACCAAAGTAACGGAAATCTCGGAGATGGAACGACGACGACAAGAACCACTCCCGTGAATGTAATAGGTGTTTCAAACATTACCAAAATTTCTGCTTCAAAATGCTACGCAGGCTACTGCCACACCTGCGCTGTAAAATCGGACGGAACTCTTTGGTGTTGGGGCACAAACGCGTATGGCGAATTGGGTAACGGAACAACCACGGCCGCTTATACTCCTGTGCAGGTATCGGGAATTACGACGGCGGTACTCGTGGAGTCTGCGCATGTCGGAACCTGTGCTGTTCTTTCAACGGGGGATCTGAAATGCTGGGGCTACAATGCTGACGGCTTTTCGATTCCCGGGGATGGTACCGGAGTGCAGAGAACAACCCCGGTGAGCGTGATTGGCCCCGACGGAAACGCGCTTACAGGGGTTACAGCTCTTGCATCGCGAGATTCAACTCCCACTGGATACACTTCAGTTCACGCGGTGAGCAACGGACATATTTATTCGTGGGGCGTCGGCAGCAACGGCATACTGGGCAACAACTCTACGAGTAATGCTCCCAAGCCCGTTGCTGCGCACGGGCCTTGATGAGATGTAACAATTGCTGTCAGGATCTCGAAGACAAATCCCTGACGGGACGCAGTTAGTCGTAAAAACGCGATAGTAAAAGCGGCTTCGGAGGAAACTCCGAAGCCGCTTTAGTTTATGCGGCAGATGGCTCACTTTCGGCTTGATCGAGAAGGCTCTCGATTTCGTGAGTCCAGTAGTAGGTGCTCCCATCGAGGCTGAAGAGACGGCCTTCGGATTCTTCCGCGTCGGCCCACTCATCGCGGGCCATGCGCCAGCTTACGGGATCGTGCTCTTTCATGGTCGTCACAGTATCGAAGTTCATCCAGCCGACTTGGACGGATTCGGGATAAATCTCGGTGACGGACTCCTCGAACGCTTTTTCGAGATCAACAGGACTGAATTCGGTTTCAAGCAAGTGCTCGACGATCCAATCGGTTCCCCATTCAACGCCGACGCCGCGCATGGATCGCATCAAATCGTCGGAGCCGCACTTCGGGCAGCGTCCCGACGGGCACTCGATGTAGTCGGAGTAACAGAACGGCTGGCTGCGCTGAATGGCGAGCTTTTTCAAACGAACTTTGAGGCTTTCGATCTTTGACATGATGATTGGTCTCCGTAGCGTGGGAGCTTTTGGTGCTCGGACCATTCCGAGGCTTCCTGCTCTCGCAAGATTTCGAGCAGGAGCCGAAGGCAATGGCCGCCAAAGCTCGCGATACGGACTCCACGGAGCCCGACGCCCCTTAAAAATCAGAAGCGGCAAGGGCCGTGACGGCCCCGCAGGGGCCAGGCGCGCGGCCTTGAGGAGCGACTATCCTATGCTCTTGGGGCGTTGAGGCTACGGGCGGTCAGATCGATAATGATGAGCGCAGTCTGTTGGCTTGACTTCCTGTCGGGCCATCCCATCTTACATGGATCACACAACAGCCAAAGGAGGGCAACGTGGCGAAATATAACCGAAACAGTGGCAAAGCATGGAAACCCGCCGAGGTGAAGCAAATCGCTGAACTTGCGAAGAAGAACACCCCCACGAGAGTCATCGGGCTCAAGCTCGGGCGAACCGAAGATGCCGTAAGAAATCGAGCCTCTGAAGAAGGAATTTCGTTAAAGCCCACCAATCAAAGTCCCTACAATCGGAAGAAATAAATGTCTGAATCCGAATCGCAAGACAATCGGCCGGATAAGGAAGAAGTAAAAAAGGAGCTCGAAGACGCTCTATCGAGTGGCAACGGACCAAAGCTTGCGCGATTTGCACTCGCAGTTTTGAGCGGCGCAATTCCTTATGTGGGTGGAGTCATCGGAGGCGCTAGTGGCGCCTGGTCTGAGCGGGAGAACGAGCGATTTCAACGAATTCTCAAAACATGGCTTAGGCTGCAGGAGGATGAGATCAAGGAAATTGGTCAAACCCTCGCCGAAGTCATGATGCGCCTCGATCACAACGACGAAAAAATTCAAAACCGCATCGAAAGCCCTGAGTATCTAAAAATTCTGAAAAAGTGTTTCCGCGATTGGTCCGCAGCTGAGAGTGAAGACAAACGGATTTTGATTCGGAACCTTTTGGTCAACGCGGCCTCCCCCGGCATCACTTCCGACGATGTGCTTCGTCTCTTTATCGAATGGATCGATCGATACAGTGAGTTGCACTTCAAAGTTGTCAGAGCAATCTACAATCACGACGGCATCTCAAGGGCACAAATTTGGAATCAAATTCACGGTCAAAGAGTGGCCGAAAATTCAGCGGAGGCCGATCTCTTCAAAATCATTGTCCACGATTTGAGTGTCGGGCACATCATTCGTCAGCACAGGGAAGTAAATGCCCACGGAGCCTTTGTGAAGGCGGCAGCTCCCAAAAAGGCGGTTAGGGGTCCGGGAAGCTCTACCTATACATCGGCCTTCGATGATGAGAAACAGTATGAGCTAACCGAGCTGGGGAAGCAGTTCGTCCATTACACGATGGAGGACGTTGTCATTAAAATTGAGGGCAGTAAAAACGAAGCATGACGATTTTACAAAATGCCTTCTCTCGTCCACAGTGACCAGGTGAATCTGCCTTGCTGAGAATCGCCAAACTTCCAAAAAATTGAAAGCCCCGTTCAACTAAGAACGGGGCCGTCAACATGGATTGGGTTTATGACCGGAAGCTAAAAGCTAGTTTAGAGGGACGTACTTCTCAGTGCAGTAAACGACAAACATATTGGTAGGAGAGAACTCGATGTCGAGCTGAAATGGGAGTGGGTTCTTG
>JAFEAR010000028.1 GCA_018266335.1 Bdellovibrionales bacterium | reverse complement strand
GACCGAAGCCAACGCGAATTACGAAGTTTCGATCTACTTTGGTACGCGTGACACCGAGCAACTTCTCGCCGTCGATCCCCGCTTACAGGACGCAGTGGATTTGGGATTCTTCGGAGCCGTAGCAAAAATTTTGATCTGGTCTCTGAAAAAACTGAACATCGTTTTCCATAACTTCGGCATTTCGATTATTGCTCTCACTATTTTGGTGCGTTTGGCTTTCTGGCCGCTGAACAGAAAAGTTTTCATGTCGGGGCAGAAAATGAAAACGCTGCAGCCGCAAATCGAAAAATTAAAGGCTAAATACGCGGGTGATCGCTCTAAAGCAGAGCAGATGAATCGCGAAATGATGGAGCTCTATCGCAAAAACCAAGTGAATCCGCTTGGCAGCTGTATGCCGCTCCTGTTGCAATTGCCTATTTTTGCGGGTCTCTACACGGCACTGGGCCACTCGTTAGATCTTTATCAGGCTCCCTTCGTGGGATGGATTCAAGATCTTTCCTCTAAGGATCCTCTTTATATCTTCCCTGCACTGTGGACGATTTCCCTTGTAGGCTACATGCGACTCAATCCCCAGCAAATGAACACGCAGCCGGGGCAGCCCGACATGAAGTGGATCATGATGGGTATGAACGTTTTCTTTGGTTATTTGTCGAAGGACTGGCCGTCCGGCCTCACCCTTTATCTTTTCGTCAGTAATTTCGTCGGCATCATTCAACAATTGATGTTGCGACGTGATCCGAAACTGCAACCCATTCAAGAAGGAGTCTAAATTCTATGGTTGGTTTCATGAAGTCCGCCCTTAATTTATTGGGCATCAAGAAAACGAGTGAAGGTGCGGCCGGAGGTCTGGATGACTTCTTAAACGCCCTTCCCGAAAAGATGGGCTACAGCATCCACTTTACCAAAACGGATAAAGACGGATCGGGCCTGCATTACGAAATCGAAGGGGATGAAGTAGATAGTTTTGTTTCTAACTCCTCCGAAGTTTTGGATGCACTCTCCCACCTTGCTATGCGCGTTCAACGGAAAACCGAAGGTATTTCCAACGAGCCCGTAGCCGACGAAACGAAGGAAAGCTTCCGTATCTCTTTCGACGCTGGTGGTTTCCGCGAACGCAAAGCTCAAGAGCTGCGCGACATGGCGGCCGATAAGCGTCAAAAAGTAATGGAATCTGGCGGTAAGCCCTCTTACATTCCTGCGCTTAGTCCTTCCGATCGTAAAATTATTCACACGCACCTGGCCGATTTGGGCGACGTTGTTTCCGAGAGTATCGGCAAAGGTAATTTCAAGCGCATTCGTATTCGCATGAAGGATGACACCCGTGTTCATTCGGATAGCGAAGGCGGAGAACAACGCGCGCACGGTAACGGCGGCGGCGGTCGTGGTCCTCGTCGCAATGGTAATGGTGGTCATGGCGGAGGCCGTGGCAACGGTGGCGGTCGCGGTCGTCGCGGCGGCGGCGGAAATGGCAATGGCCAGCGCCAGCGTTTCAATGCCAACGGAACTGAAATTGACGGAAACAGAATTGCTCCCATCGCTGAAGATGTAGTGTTGGATGAAAATATTGGGAATCGTTTGAGGCCAGGAGAGGACTCACCCTTCCAATATGGAAAAAATGATTTCGGCCACGGCCAAAATTCAGACTGAAAAAGCAACCTCTAGCAGTCTCGATTATTTCAAAAGAATCGGGAGCCCGATTGTGGCTCCCGCTACCGCCCTTGGCGGTCCGGTTTCTATTGTCAGAATTTCGGGCCGCAATCTTTCCTTCTTAGAACAAATCATGGGATCCCTGCCTGCACCGGGAACCTTTGCCCTTAAGAAAATTGCCGATCCTCAAAGCCCAGCAACCTCACTCATTGATCGCGCGCTCGTTCTTTATTTTCAGTCCCCCCATTCTTTCACCGGAGAAGACGTCGTGGAAATCCAATGCCACGGGGTTCCTTCTATTATTGAGAGAATATGCGAACTGGCGTGCTCTCTTGGTGCGCGAACTGCTTTGCCGGGAGAATTCAGTTTCCGAGCACTCGCCAACGATAAAATGACTCTGCAAGAGGCGGAGTCTTTAAACAGCGCACTTAGTCTAGATAACATTAGCGTTGAAGTTGCTGCCGAACTTGTTGGTGCTCATGGGAAGCACACAAGCCGAATAAGCGAACTTCTTGTAGGGGCCGTTCGCTCAATTGAAACTGCCCGTGGTCGCGCCGAAGCCGCCATCGACTTTCCGGAGGCAGAGGCGGAGCAGAGCGCCGATTTAGAACAGGCCAAAAATCTTTTGCTGAATGTCTCGGGCCGCTTGGCCGAACTTTTGAGTTACTACGATATTTTTTGTGACCGTTTTGCCGAACCGCGGATTGCGATAGTTGGTCCTACTAATGCGGGGAAGAGCACGCTCTTTAATATTCTTTGCGGAGGAGAGCGCGCGATTGTTTCGCCGCTTGCTGGCACTACTCGAGATTTGATTGAAACTCGAATGCGGCTTCCCTCTGGCCGTTGGGTTCGCCTAATGGACACAGCAGGCGTTCGCACGTTTTCAAACGGCCAGCCCCTCGTTGATCATGAGTTGGTGGAGTCCCTTGGAATTCAACTCGGACAAGAAGCCGCGAAGCACGCTCAAATCGTAATTCAAATTCAAAATTTAGCGCAGACCATCACTCCGTTAGAAGAATCCAAAGAGAGCAGTGCGAACTTCATTAATGTGTATTCGCACAAAGACTTGGCTAAAGATAATTCCTTAGCGGGAGCTTTCGACTTCCTTCATGAGTCCCTTCAACTTCGCGCTTGGTTGCTGGATCAAATAGAAACCCTTATTCGCGAGCAAGCAAAACAAACGAGTCCATCGCAAGATGCGGGACTGATTTCTGGCCGGCAGCAAAAGCTTATTTCCCTTTCCGCTGCTGAAATAAAAATGGCCGAAAGCGCCCTGGGTGGCCAGCTTCCCATCGAGCTCACGGCTCTCCATTTAAGAGAAGCCGAGTCTCTACTGAAGAAAGCCATCGGAACCGATGCGGGCGATGAATATATAGGACAGATTTTCAGCCAGTTCTGTTTGGGTAAATAACGTATGAAGTTTGATGCCGTCGTTATTGGTGGAGGTCACGCGGGGGTCGAAGCTGCCCGTGCTCTTTCGGCTCGGCTTAAAAATGTCGCGCTTATAACTCTGGATAAAAATAAGATCGGGGCTATGTCCTGTAACCCCGCCATCGGTGGAGTTGCAAAGAGCCATTTAGTTTACGAAGTAGATGCTCTGGGTGGATGGATGGGCAAAGCTGCCGACCATTCCGGAATTCAGGCTCGCCGACTCAATCTTAATAAGGGGCCCGCTGTTCGCTCCACCCGCATCCAATGTGACAAACAACGCTACCAATCCCTCATGTCGGATTGGATGAGCCGGCGCGCAGGCATACATATAATAGAGGGAGAAGCGTTTCAGGTCCTCACTAATGCGAACAAAGATGTTTCTGGAGTTCGCTTAAAGTCTGGAGAGGTCCTAGAAACTAAAGTAGCGGTTGTTACTTCTGGCACCTTCATGGGCGGAATTATGTTTTGTGGAGAGGTTCGGCAGAAGGGCGGGCGTTTCGGTGACTCAGCTTCGGAAGGGCTTTCGGCCAGCATTCAAAATTTAGGACATTCTATTAAGCGTCTTAAGACGGGAACTCCGGCGCGTCTAAAGGCAAGTACAATCGATTTTTCTAAATGGGAAAAACAATGGGGAGATCCCGAAAGGCGAACTTTTTCGTGGGACCGTTCGCTCAATAAACTTCCTCAGCTAGCCTGTTACTTTGGACATACTAACGAGCGAACTCACGAAGTGATTCGCGCAAACTTCGACAAGAGTCCTCTTTTCTCCGGAGATATTTCGGGAGTTGGTCCGCGCTATTGCCCAAGTGTAGAAGATAAGATTCGTCGTTTTACGGAACGAGCTCGGCACCAAATTTTTTTGGAGCCGGAAGGACTCGACACAGATTCGATTTATCCGAATGGAATGAGCACAAGTCTTCCCGAGTCGGTGCAGCTCGAATTTTTTCGAACAATCGATGGATTGGAAAAAGTGGAGTTTCTCCGTCCCGGCTATGCGGTTGAATACGATGTGTTCGACCCCAAAGAACTGACTTGTGGTTTTCAGTCGAAATTCAGCAAGGGCCTTTTTCTTGCCGGACAAATCAATCGTACTTCTGGCTACGAAGAGGCCGCTGCGCAGGGACTATGGGCAGGCCTGCAGGCGGCGCGTTATTTTTTGGGAGAAGATGAAATTCGGCCCGATCGCAGTCGTAGCTATATGGAGACCCTGGTTGACGATCTAGTTACTAAAGGGAGTGAAGAGCCCTATAGAATGTTCACCAGCCGGTCTGAGTTTAGACTTCTTCTCCGTGAAGACAATGCTCACGAGCGTATGTTTGAGTTGGGGAAATCCAATGGACTTCTTACGGATGAACAATGTCGGTGGTACGAATCGATGGTTCGTGAAACGGAAGAGTCTTTGAAGGTGTTTCGAGAGGCCCGCATTCGGCTAGATGCTAATCGCGTGATTTCGGTCTTTGACTATCTCAAGCGTCCGGAGGTTACTTGGGAGGGGCTGGATTTACCCTTTGAGCATCAACCCGATGAGCTTGTCCTTGAGAAGATCGAAATTGAGGCAAAGTACTCGGGATATCTTAAAAAGCAGAATGAGGAGCTCTTGGAGTACAAAAACATTCAGAACTGGCGATTAGACCAGGGGTTTAACTACTCGCAAATTCCTACCCTATCTAAAGAGGTTCTGGAGAAACTCTCTCTGCACAGGCCGGCTTCGGTTGCGGAGCTGGCCTCTATTAGCGGGATTACTCCGTCAGCAGTCATTGCTATCGGCCGGGCAGCAGGGGTTGTTTCACGTGAAACAAATTCTTAGGGCCTACTTTGAAGCCGTTAAGGAGTGGGACTTTACCCACCGTCTTGTGGGGCAGAAGCCTGTTACTGAATTAATGAGGGAAGCGACGGACTCCCTCAACAGCCTCCAGGCAAAAGAATCTCTGCCCAGCACTATTGTTGATATAGGTGCTGGATCGGGACTTATGGGAATGGCCTGGCTTTGCCTCAGTGAAAATCATCGGGCGGTTTTTGTTGAACCCAAAGCGAAAGCTCGGGCCTTCCTGTTGAATCTCTGTAGTTCGGTAATACCCGAGCTTTCCGATAGGACTTTGGTCCTTGGGGGCAAGGTAGAGGATGTTTCACGTGAAACAGTTGCCAGCTTTGCCAATGGAGCCTTTTTTGGGGTGGCCCGGGCCTTTAGCGGAGCCTCAAGTTTAGAGGAGGCCCTTCTTCGCTCGCAGTTAAAGGGTGACCCTCACTATGTTTTTTCCAGCGAGGTTGCAGAATCCTCAAAACCCAAATATGTTCTGAACAAGATCAACCTGTTAAACAGAGGCTGAGGGTGAGGGACATGCCAAAGATCATTTCAATTTTTAACCAAAAGGGCGGCGTGGGTAAAACCACAACCGTTATTAACCTTGGGGCCTCCCTGGCCCTCCTTAATAAGAAGGTTCTTCTTATTGATATGGATCCGCAGGGTAACCTGAGCTGTGGTTTAGCTGTGAACCCTGACCTGGTTCCCGACCAGAACATCTATTTGGCCTTGGTTGGCGCTAAAAAGCTTCATGAAACCATTATTCCCACGGCCGTCCCCAACCTTTTCGTTTGTCCGGCCGATACAAACCTTGCTGGGGCCGAAGTTGAACTAGTTGAGCTGTCGGATAGGGAATACCGCCTAAAGCTATCATTTACCGAAGAGCTCTCCTCTTTTGATTACGTTTTAATCGATTGTCCTCCTTCTTTAGGTTTGCTCACTTTGAACGCCCTTACGGCCAGCACTTCATACCTTGTTCCTATGCAAAGTGAGTTTTTCTCGCTCCAGGGCTTCGCAAGTATTCTAAATACGGTTGAACTGGTGAAGGCCCACTTAAACCCCGAATTAAAGGAAGAAGGCATTCTTTTGACGATGTTTGACTCCAGGTCAAAATTGTCAAAGCAAGTGCTTTCGGAAATTCGCGGCTTTGCTAAGGATCGAATTTTTTCCACAATTATTCCGCGCCGCATTAGATTGGCTGAAAGCACTTCCCATGGCACTCCCGGCATTGTCTATGACCCAGCTTGTTTTGGGGCCAAATCTTATTTGGAAGTAGCCAAAGAATTGATCTTGCGTTCGCAGGGCATAAAGGTCGCACAAAGCGCCCAGCCCGCCATTATTCCGCCAGATCCCGTAGATCGTTTTTCTAAGAAAAATGAGCAGAAACTTGAAGAAGCTGAAAAGACCCCCTCTCCCTCTGGAAGTGCTGAAGTATGACTAATCTGACTGATCCTAATAAAGTAACCCCGGCAAATGGAGATCCTAAAAAGGCCCTCGGCCGTGGGTTAGCTGCTTTAATTAACCCTGCCCTTAAGGCCCAGATGGCCACGACGGCCGCCGCTGCTCAAAAGGTCGAACAAGAAAAGAGCGGGCCGCGCTTAGAAATTCTGGACCTCAAGCTCATCGATCCGAACCCCGACCAGCCCCGAAAAGTTTTTAATGAAGAGCGCCTTCAAGAGCTATCCGAAAGTTTAAAGGAACAGGGGCTGGTTCAGCCTATCGTGGTCCGCAAAAAGGGCGAACGATTCGAAATTATCGCGGGCGAACGTCGCTGGCGTGCCGCCGGTTTGGCTCAACTAGAAAAAATCCCGGCCATCATTCGCGATGAGAAAATTACTCTCGTTCAAGACGATCTTGCTAGTCTGGTAGAGAACCTCCAACGAGAGCAGCTTTCTCCCCTGGAATTAGCTTCCGCCTATGAACGCATTATGACTCTCCACAACATGACCCAAGAACAACTTGCGGCTCGCGTGGGATTGTCACGTGCTGGGGTTGCCAACACGCTTCGCTTGTTAAAGCTCCCCGAAAGCGTGAAGCGCTTGCTGGCTGATGGAAAAATTTCCGAAGGACACGCCAGAACCCTCCTTCCCTTGACCTCCGAAGCCCAAATGGGAGAAGTCGCTCAGACTATCGTTTTGCGCGGACTGTCTGTTCGCGAGGCCGAACAAATCGTTCGCTCGTCTAAATCCGGTACTCCCTCTGCCTCTCCGGCGACCGCCCCTTCCAAGGCTGAAGAGGCAATCTCCAACAAGCATGCGAACTTGGAAGAAGAGCTTCGCAGGATTTTCGGAACCAAGGTGGCCGTTCGTGGTTCCGATCGAGGAACCATTGAAATCTACCTTACCGGGGACGACTCGCTTCATCGAATCGTTCACCAGTTGAGGTCCTTAGCGCAATGAGCGCTTCTAAAGGTCCGGAAGAGGGTTTTTTGCCTGATTCCGGACACTCGAATCCCTCGGAATTTACTGCCCTACTTGGTAAGGGGGCCTCTTTCGACGGCAAATTAGTTTTTGAAGGCGTCGTACGAATTGACGGCAAGTTTCGCGGAGACATCTTTACCCGGGACACTCTCATTATTGGATCCGAATCGCGGGTAGAAGCCCGAATCGATGCCGACACCGTTGTGGTTGCGGGCTATGTAGAGGGGCAAATACGAGCCACCTCCCGAGTGGAAATTCAAACCACGGGCTACGTTCGTGGATCCATCCAATCGCCGATTTTTAAAATCGAAGAGGGTGGAATGTTCGACGGAACTACCCAAATGGTTCCCAACGAAAACGCCTGATTTTTAATCAGAAAACCTATTGACCCTAGAGAATGGAAAGTGTTGTTTAGGGCCGCATCCTATGAACATTCTATTCTCGATGTTGAACCAGCTAGGCATCAACGAAAGTTTTTTCGTGATGCTCATTATGTTTACGGCGACATACTTTTTCGTCGCTTTTGTGGCGCTGAATAAGCTCACAAAAACTCTCGTCGAGCGCGAAAAGCGGACGGAGGGCCGTGAATCCAAAGCTGGCCATTTGCACCGCGACTTGGAAAGTCTTCGTGAAAAAGTAAAAATTTCGGTTCAGGAATCACGCATTCAAGCGAATGCCGACTTTTTAGAAATTCGTGGAAAAGCCGTGGAACAGCAGCGTTCTATCGTGAACGCTGCTCGGGAGTCGGCTTCTGCGGAGCTCAAAAAAACACGCGCTTCGATCGCACAGCAAGTTGCGGCTGAAATGACCAAGCTCGAGAGCGAGATTCCCAAAATTTCTAAGGCCATCGTCGACAAAGTTTTGAGCAGCTCGACGTCTTCAAGTCGGGGGGCTAGCGCCTCCCTTGTTTCCGAAGCGGAGTAGTCATGGAAGAACATGCGCACCACGTAGGTCCCGGAGTGATGGAACTTATTCAGCTGGCAAATTTGCTGGTGGTAATTCTCATTGGCTATTTCGGTACTCGAAAAGCCGTGACGATGGCGGTTCGTGCTCGTTCTGAGGCGGTGGCAAAAAAACTTACCGAATCGAAACGTGAACTAGAAAAAGTTCAGAGCGAATTGAGTCAGGCAAAAAAAGAATTTGATCAAATCGATCAAATGAAAAACCAAATTCTCACTCAAGTAAGACAAGAAGGCGCAAAACTTGCGCAGTCGATCTTGTCCGATGCTAAAACTTCCGCAGAGCGAATTCTTTCGGATGCAAAGGTTGCGGCCGAAGATGAGACGCGAGTGGCGATTCGCAAGTTGCGCGAGCGAGTTGTGGAAGAAGCCATGACACAAACGCTTAAAGGCTTTTCTGAGGCGTCTTCTTCTTCAAACACTCACGAGTTCATGGTGCAAAAGTTTGTTTCCGAAGTAAAGGTTCCTTCGGCAGCTAAGAACGGAGCTGGCGCATGAAAAACTTTGCGGTCGCTAAACGCTATTCTTCAGCTCTTTGGCAGTCGGCCAAAGACGTAGCTACGGCCGAAAAATGGCTAAAAAATTTGGAAGAGATGATTCGTCTGGGTTCGGAAAATGCCGACCTCGACAAGCTTCTGTCTTCGCCCATGTTTGCTTCGGAAAAAAAGGCCGCTGTTTTGGCCGATATTTTGAAGGTCATGCAGGTGGATGGCCACATGAGCGCGTTTTTGACTCGCATTCTAAGTGCCGGGCGCTTCTCGTCCCTTCGGGACATTACTGAGCTTTTCCGCCTTCGCTTGCTCACTGAAAAGGGAGTCATTGAGCTGCAGGTTGAATCTGCTCTCCCCCTTTCTGATGCCCAAAAGACAGACCTCGTTTCTCGTTTTGAGAAAATGACGGGCAAAAAAATCCAAGTAGTAAGTAAGGTTTCAAAAGAGCTTCTCGCGGGAATGAAAGTTTCCTACGGTGGGAAGACCTTCGATGGAACTTTAAAGACACATCTTAATAACCTCGGAAAATATCTTCTGAAGGAGGATTCGTTAACTCATGCAACAGCTTAAAGCCGAAGAAATTAGTTCTATTATCCGGAAGCAGATTTCCGATTTCGAGACGCGTCTTGAAGTTAGCGAAACTGGAACCGTTTTGTCGGTAGGTGACGGGGTTGCTCGTGTTCACGGTCTGCAAAACTGCCTTGCCGGTGAGATGGTGGAAATGCCCGGAGGCCTTTTTGGGCTCGCTTTGAACTTAGAAGAAGACAACGTAGGTGTGGCTATCTTCGGTTCTGACGCAGAAATTAAAGAAGGCGACACGGTTAAGAGAACCGGAAAAATTCTTCAGGTTCCTGTTGGTGAGGCTATGGCGGGTCGCGTAGTGAACGCACTTGGCCTGCCTATCGATGGCAAGGGCCCCATCAACACCAAAGAATATCGCGTTGTAGAAACGAAAGCTCCTGGCATCGTGAAGCGCGCTCCGGTTAACCAGCCGCTCCAAACGGGTCTGAAAATTATCGACGCCCTGATTCCCATTGGCCGCGGCCAGCGTGAGTTGATCATTGGCGACCGTCAAACGGGTAAAACCGCTGTCGCGATCGACACTATTATTAACCAAAAAGGCAAAGGCGTATTTTGTATTTACGTCGCTATCGGTCAGAAGCAGTCGACCGTTGCTCAAGTTGTGGAAAAACTGCGCGCTGCTGGTGCGATGGAATACACTACGATTGTTTGTGCTGGTGCTTCCGAAGCAGCCCCGATGCAATTCATTGCCCCCTACGCGGGTGTGACGATTGGCGAGTGGTACCGTGATACCGGTAAACATGCGCTCATCGTTTATGACGATTTGACCAAACAAGCGCAAGCCTACCGTCAGCTGTCGCTGTTGCTTCGTCGTCCTCCCGGTCGCGAAGCTTATCCTGGCGACGTGTTCTACCTCCACAGCCGCTTGTTGGAGCGTGCTGCTAAATTGAGTGCAGATATGGGCGGAGGCTCTCTGACCGCGCTGCCGATCATTGAAACTCAGGCGGGCGACGTTTCGGCTTACATTCCTACAAACGTAATCTCGATTACGGACGGTCAAATCTTCTTAGAAACGGATCTTTTCTTTGCCGGTGTTCGCCCCGCCGTAAACGCAGGTCTCTCCGTGAGTCGCGTGGGTGGCTCGGCTCAAACGAAGGCAATGAAAACCGTAGCAGGTCCGCTGCGTCTTGAATTGGCCCAGTTCCGTGAGTTGGCGGCTTTCGCGGCCTTCGGTTCGGATCTTGATGCGGCCACTCAGAAGCAATTGAACCGCGGCATTCGTTTGCGCGAAGTTTTGAAGCAGGGACAGTATGTTCCGATGCCCGTTGAAAAGCAGGTCATTCTGATTTTCGCCGTGACGCAAGGGTATACGGACTCGGTTCCGGCCGAAAAAATGGCTGCTTACGAGGAGCAATTGCTTAACTTCGTTGATACTCGCGGTCAGTCGTTAATCTCGGGCATGGCGGAAAGCAAGGCTTTGGACGATAAAACGAAGCCAGCACTCATTGCTTTGCTCAAAGAATTTAACAACCAGTTTTTGGCTCAGGCTTAATTAAAGGAGCTCGAACAAAACGTGGCTTCACTAAAAGACATTCGGCGACGGATCTCGAGCGTTAAAAACACGCAACAGATCACCAAGGCGATGAAGATGGTCTCGGCGAGTAAACTTCGCCGGGCCCAACAGGCCATCGCGGGTGCTCGTCCCTATGCCGAAAAGCTCGAGAGCCTAACGGGTCGAGTTGTCGGCGAAATTATGGAGTCCTACTCCTCGCTCGAAGACAACAAAAAGACTCAAATGTTGTCCAAGCTCCACCCGCTTTTGAAGGCTGGGAACGTGGCCTCGGAGTCATCCGAAACCAGGCATAAAATTGCACTGATTGTTTTGAGTTCGGACCGCGGTCTTTGCGGTGCTTACAACTCGAACATCTTGCGTTATTCCTATCGCTACTACAAAGAGCTTGCCGCAAGTCCGGGTGTAGAAGTCAGCACTTTCTTTTTGGGGCGTCGCGGATACGACTTCTTCAATCGCCGCGGAGTTAAGGGACATTATTTTGCAGAGTTCTGGGCTGGACGTTTTTCGGTCGCAAAATCGAACGTCATCTCTCAGTACTTTGTAGAAAAATTTATGTCCGGCGAGTTCGACAAAGTTGAAATTTGTTTCACTAACTTTAAATCGGCGCTTACGCAGACGCCGGAAGTGAAACAGATTTTGCCGATCACCATCGAGTTGGGGTCGGTGGCGGCGCCGGCGGGCGCTCCGTTTATTTATGAGCCCGGCCGCAAAGAAATTTTGGGCGCACTTTTGCCCAACCAAGTTAAGACCCAAATTTATCGCGTCTGTGCCGAAAGTCTCGCGTCCGAATTCGGTGCGCGTATGACGGCTATGGACAACGCAACTCGTAACGCGAGCGAAATGATTTCGGGACTGACTTTGCAGGCGAACCGACTGCGGCAAGCAAACATTACCAAAGAGCTAATGGAAATCATTGGCGGCGCAGAAGCGATGAAAGGTTAACAGGAGAAAAAGATGGCAACTACTCATACATCTGATGTTGGCAAAATCACCCAGGTTCTCGGACCCGTGGTGGACGTAGAATTTAACCAGTCGTCGCTGCCGGCGATTTATACGGCACTTAAAACGACGAACCCCTCACTCGGCAGCACGGCCGGCAATCTCGTTCTCGAAGTTGCTCAGCACATTGGCGAGAACACGGTTCGTTGTATCTCGATGGATGGTACGGACGGGTTGGTTCGCGGGCAGGATGTGATTAACACCGGCAAACCTATTCAAGCTCCTGTGGGTCGCGAAGTTCTCGGCCGCATTATTAACGTTACTGGCGATCCGATCGACGAAGCTGGTCCGATCCCGGCAAAGAAACACTATCCTATTCACCGGGCAGCGCCTGACTTCAAAGATCAAAGCACTTCGGTCGAAGCTCTTTGGACCGGAATTAAAGTGATCGACTTGCTCGCTCCGTACCAAAAGGGCGGAAAAATCGGTCTCTTCGGCGGTGCCGGTGTAGGCAAGACGGTTTTGATTCAAGAACTCATTCGTAACATTGCTACGGAACACGGTGGATTCTCGGTGTTTGCCGGTGTTGGCGAGCGTACTCGGGAAGGTAACGACCTTTGGCTCGAAATGAAAGAGTCGGGAGTTATTTCGAAAACCGCGCTGGTGTTTGGACAAATGAACGAACCGCCCGGCGCACGTGCTCGCGTGGCACTGACCGGTCTTTCGGTCGCTGAATATTTCCGCGATGAAGAAAACCAAGACGTGTTGTTCTTCGTGGACAACATTTTCCGCTTCACCCAGGCAGGTTCCGAAGTGTCGGCACTTTTGGGTCGTATTCCTTCGGCGGTGGGTTACCAGCCTACCCTCGCTACGGAAATGGGCGCCATGCAGGAGCGGATTACCTCGACCAACAAGGGATCGATCACTTCCGTACAGGCCGTTTACGTTCCTGCGGACGACTACACGGACCCTGCTCCGGCAACGACCTTCAACCACCTGGACGCAACGACCAACTTGTCGCGGGCGATTTCGGAGTTGGGCATTTATCCGGCCGTGGATCCGCTGGCATCGACTTCGCGCATTCTGTCTCCGGACGTTGTGGGCGCAGAACACTACCGCGTAGCTCGTGAAGTGCAAAGAACTCTTCAGCGCTACAAAGAATTGCAAGACATCATTGCGATTCTAGGTATGGACGAGTTGTCGGAAGAGGACAAGCTGACCGTTTCGCGCGCTCGTCGCTTGCAGCGTTTCTTGTCTCAACCCTTCTTCGTGGCAGAACAATTTACTGGTGCTCCCGGAAAATATGTTGAGATCGAAGACACGGTTAAAGGGTTCCAAGAAATTCTCGCTGGTAAGCACGACAACCTTCCCGAACAAGCTTTCTACATGGTCGGGACGATTGAAGAAGCCATCGAGAAATCCAAGAGGCTCTGATTTTCATGGGATTGACGCTCACTATTTTAACGCCGCAGCGTAAGCTGATCGAGCGCGAGAACATCCAGGAAATTTTTGTTCCTGGATTCAAAGGCGAACTCGATATTCTGCCGAATCACGCAAACTTCGTTACGGAAGTAATGACGGGGATGGTGCGGTGGAAAACGGATGCGGGTTGGAAAAAGGCAACGGTCTCTACTGGGCTGTTGGAAATTTTTGACCAACAAGTAACCGTGTTGGCGGATGTGGCCGAGCTTCAATCTGAAATTGATCTGAAGCGAGCCAAGAATGCCGAAGAACTTGCTAAGCAAAAACTTGAGCAAGGTGGTTTGGACGACGATAACTTCCGCAAATATCAGCTGAAGTTGCAGCGGGCTACCGCGCGTATCTCGGCCGCAGGAGAGAGTTAAAGTAATCGGCGGTATGGCAAAAAAAGCCGCTACCGCTTTTGTTTGTTCTGAATGTGGCGCCTCTTCCACTCGGTGGGAGGGGCGTTGTCGTGAGTGCGGTCAGTGGAATACGCTGGTCGAACAAAAAATTTCACCCTCTTCATCGGCTAAAAGCATCGGGGTCAACACCCGCCCAGCGACGGCCGCGGAACCTCGCCCCCTTCATTCCATGGATTCGATCAAAGTGGATTCGGCGGAGCGTATTCATACGGGCTTTTCCGAAACGGATCGTGTTTTAGGTGGAGGATTGGTCGAGGGCTCCATTCTGCTTTTCGGTGGCGAGCCGGGTATTGGGAAATCGACTTTGCTTTTGCAGCTCATTGGCAGCTTAGCCTCGCGGGGAACCCGGTGCTTGTATGTGAGCGGCGAAGAGTCTGCTTCTCAGGTTGCTGCGCGCGCCAAGCGATTAGATATTCCCCTGTCGGACAACCTACTTTTTTTATCGACGTCTTCTCTCGACGAAGCCCTGGGTGCGGCCGACAAAGCTCGTCCCCACTTAGTTGTGGTGGACTCGGTGCAAACGTTGTCGAGCGATGCCATTGAAAGTTCGGCGGGAACAGTTTCGCAAGTTCGAGAAATTACGCAGTCCTTTCTCAATCTCTCAAAAAACACCGGCATCATCACTCTCCTTGTTGGACACGTGACAAAGGAAGGGCAAATTGCGGGGCCGCGGCTTTTAGAGCACATGGTAGATGGGGTTTTTTATTTTGAAATGGCCGCGAACGGTGGTTATCGCATGTTGCGCGGCCAGAAAAATCGTTTCGGTGCTACCCACGAGCTGGCCGTTTTTGAAATGACGTCCAAGGGAATGGCGGAAGTTCTTAACCCTTCGGCCCGCTTTTTAGCGGAACGGTCTTTGGGAATGGCGGGATCGGCAGTGGTGGCTCATTTGGAAGGATCGCGTCCTTTTCTTACGGAAGTTCAGGCACTCACTCAAAAATGTTACGCCGGATATCCGCGGCGTACCGTACAGGGGGTGGATCAAAACCGGGTCTCCGTCTTGCTTGCAATTATTGAAAAGCGGCTGGGAATCACCCTTTCGGATCAGGATGTGTATTGCAAGGTGGCCAACGGCGCCCGCATCGAGGAACCCGCCTCTGACTTACCCATTCTCTTTTCATTAGTTTCGGCGGTGACGAATAAGCCCATTCCGGCCGATGTTATTTTAGTGGGGGAAGTTGGATTGGGTGGAGAACTTCGGTCGGTTTCGGGTTTGGGGGCTCGCCTGAACGAAGCAAAAACCGTTGGGTTACGTAAGGCGATTATTCCGAAGGCCTGCGAGCGCGACGCTAAAGAAGTTACCGGAGTGAAAATTTACGTTGCTCGAGATATCGGTGAAGTACAAAATATCCTGAAGGATCTTTGAGCCGCTTCGGATAAGGCCTAATATGCCGTGAATGGCGTTTATTCTTTCGATTGATCAGGGAACCACTTCTACCCGCGCGATTATCTATGACGAAGCTTTTCGCGTTATTTCTGTAGGGCAAAAAACTTTTCCCCAGTACTATCCGGAGCCGGGATGGGTGGAACACGATTTAGGCGAAATTTGGGATTCCGTTGAGAACGCGGTTCTTATGTCGCTGGCGAAAGCGCAAGAGCATCCTGCGTTTTCCGCCGACAAAATTTCGGCGATAGGAATAACGAATCAGCGTGAAACTTTTGGACTGTGGCGTGCGGAAAATCTGCAACCCCTTCGAAAGGCCATTGTTTGGCAGTGTCGCCGCTCCGCAAATATTTGTGAAAAATTGCAACGTAGCGCCGCGGGAAGAAAAATGGCCTCAATAACGGGGCTGGTTCTGGACCCCTACTTTTCGGGCACCAAGCTTAAATGGGTTTTGGACAATGATTCGGGAATAAAAAAGCTAGCTCGCTCCGGAGGCGCTCGCTTTGGAACCATGGACACGTTTCTTATTGCCAAGCTCTCGGGCGCCGCCGCGCATGTAACCGACGTTACTAATGCATCTCGCACAATGCTCATGGATTTGAAAAGGCAAGTTTGGAGCGAACATTGTCTTAAGACCCTGAACGTTCCAAGCGGAATTTTGCCGCAGATTTTGTCTTCCAATGCAAAATTTGCCGTTACTCGAGGACTTTCTTTTTTACCGGATGGAATTCCTATCCATGGAGTTTTGGGCGACCAACAGGCTGCGCTCTTTGGGCAAGAATGTTTCTCCTCTGGCGATGCAAAAGTTACTTATGGTACCGGAGCTTTTTTGCTCATGAACACCGGCAGCCAAGCAAAGAAAAGCAAAAACGGATTATCCACGGTTGCCTGGAGAATTAACGGCAAAACAACCTATGCTCTTGAGGGGTCGGTTTTCATTGCGGGGGCCGCGGTGCAATGGCTGCGCGATGGGCTTAAACTCGTCGAGAAGAGTTCCGAAATTGAATCGTTGGCAGCTCAGGTAAAAGATACCGACGGAGCTTTCTTTATTCCCGCGTTGAGCGGGCTGGGCTCTCCTTACTGGGCTCCGCTCGCGCGCGGAGTTTTGGGCGGGCTTACTCGGGGCACCACGAAGGCGCACATTGCGCGTGCTTGCTTGGAGGGAATTGCTTTTTCGGTGGGCGAGCTTTTAGTTAGCCTCCGTGGGGATGCAAAAATTGGAATTAAGCGATTGCGCGTAGACGGAGGGGCCTCGCTCAATTCAATCCTTATGCAGTTTCAGTCCGATATTACCGGCGTTCGAATTCAGCGACCGCAGGATATTGAATCAACGGCCCGCGGAGCGGCTTATATGGCGGCATTGGGGTGCGGATTGGTGAAAAACGAAAAAGAGTTTATCTCGAAGAATCTTGTACAAGTGGAGTTCAAGCCTCAGGTGGCTAGTAAACGATCCCAAGAGTTAATGGCGATTTGGAGACGAAGAGTGAAGGCGCTGCTGATGGGCTGCTACTAGTGAGGCATCTTAGAACAAATATCACGGGCCGAACCAACCTCTGAAGGCTCCGAATAGCAGGGACGGTCCTGGAAGTTGCACCCGGCCGCTGACTCTACCCGAGGAGTGATGTCGCAAACCCACAGGCGAAAAACGCTCTGGCGAATGGCATAAAACATGGCGCCAAAAATTAAAGAAGTAATGGCTACCAGCAAAACGTACTCAATGGCTGCTTGGCCACGCTTGGGACGACGTCCCAAATCATCAAAAAAATGACGCTGCTTCCGTGAAAATCGAGCCTTTAGCGCATGACGCTGCGAAGCTGTCGAAGTCGGAGCTGGCGTTAGCTTACCCTTAATCATAAAATCTCTATTGTTATGTCGGATATTTCTAAGAAAAGTATGAGAATCAGCAGCCGCAGTATGGGCGATATTTTTATTCAGCCTGAAACCTGTGAACCCGATGAACTGGCGGCCGCCGCTTTGGCAGTCTATCCCCACCGACTCCAAAGCGAAGATCTTTCCTCAATTGTGGAGTGGGCGGCCGGAACACAAACGCCTATTTTTTGTCACGAGCGCGACATACCGGCCCTGGAAGGACAAGGTTTCGGAGCCTATCGCTTTCATGGAATTTCGGGATACAAAGAGGTTGGTTTTCAGGGCGGGGCCCTGGAATTTTATCCCGCGCGCCGTCAGAAACGTGGCTGGTGGGCTAATTTAGTTACGGAATTTATGGAAGCGTTTCGCTTTCTTTCGGCCCCCACCTATCACGTGCTACTTCGCCCTCGTAATGAAGGTTCTGTTCTCTATTTAACCTCCACTTCTTTGGACTCGGTTGAATGGAGAGTTTTGACTAAGAGCCGCCCTACTCTAATTATTGGCTCCGCGACCGTGAGCAATGAAGCGTGGGATGCCTTCTCGCAGCGTTTCGGGGTGAAGGTGGTGAAGGAGAGCGAAAGCTCTAGAGTTGAAACGCATTCTCTGCAAAAGAGCGGAGCCGAAAAAGGCGGAGAAACTTCTTGGTCAGCAAAAATCGGATTGCCGGCATAATTCTCTTCGCGCTCGTGGGCGTGGCGGTAGTTCTTTATACCTATAAGGACGTTCTGTTTCCCGAGACCGACCTTTCCTCGAAGCACGTTGGAGAAGTTTTGGTGGACGTGGACCTGACGTCGTTCGATGAAAAGACACAAAAGCTTTCTCAGGTTTTGACCGCAGCGGGCGGATGCAAGAAGGCCATTGTTTCCATGTGGGCCACCTGGTGTGATCCCTGCATTCGCGAACTGCCTTTAATTACTAGGGCCCAACCCGAACTCGAAAAGCGAGGGGTTAAGGTTGTTCTCGTGAACTATGACGGAGCCCTTCCGAATAAATCTCTCCCGCAAGTTAAAGCGTGGCTAATTAGCCAGCGTCTGGACTTAGTAACTTTTTTTGATTTTGGTGAACAGCTTGAGAAAACGTTAAACGTCAGTGCCCTTCCGTTCTCCGTTGGAATAAGTGCGAAGCGAAAAATTGAGTGGACCGAGTTGGGAGAGCTCGACTGGGAAAAGCCCGCTCACATTCTAGAAAAATTTACTGGGCTTTGAGTCCCGTCATTTTGTTCTCGTCGTCCACAAAAACCACTTTAGGTTTAAGTTTGCGACACTCTTCATCTTCCATGTCGGCATAGGACGCAATAATGACTTTGTCTCCGCGGTGGGCCATCCTTGCGGCGGCCCCATTTAGACAGATCTCGCCTCGCTGCCCATAGATCACATACGTAGCTAGGCGGGCCCCATTGTTAACATTGTAGATTTCGACTCGCTCAAATTGCAGCAAGTCAGCCGCCTCGCAAAGAATAGGATCGATGGCGATGGAGCCTTCGTAATCAAGATCTGCGCCGGTAACGGTCGCGCGATGGATTTTAGATTTCATCATGGTGCGTTTCATAATTACCTCAGGCATTCATTTTAAGGGCCTGGTGGAGGCCGATGAGGACCAGTTCTGGAACGAGGGCGTCAAATACCGATTCGCGTTCAAACAGACGAGAGAAACCACCGGTTCCCACCAGCAGAGCCTTGTCGTCTTTGAGGGTGTCCTGGCGAATGAGTCGGGATATTTCTTTCAAGGTGCACAGATTAGAAAAGTAGAGGCCCGATTGAATGCTTTCCACGGTAGATCGGCCAACAATCTCTTGAGGAGCAACGATTTCTACGGAAGGAAGTTTGGCTGTTTTTGATACCAGGGCCTCCATGGAAATTCGCAGGCCCGGAAGAATAAGTCCTCCCAAATAGTCCTTGTCCTTAGTCACAACACAAAAAGTAGTGGCCGTTCCGAAATCCACAATGATGAGGTTTTTTTCCGGAAACATGTTGGTTGCGGCAATGGCGTTGGCAATGCGATCGGATCCGACTTCAATCGGGTTTCGGTACTTAATTTTTAGTCCGGTTCGGGTGCCCGCCTGTAGAATGAAGGGATTGATATTGAAATACTTTTTGCAGGCATTCTTCAGCGAGTGAACAATGTCGGGAACCACCGAGCAGAGAGCAATTTGCGAAATTTTCTCGGGCTGAAGTCCGTTCTCCCTTAAGACGGAGCGAAGAAAAAGCCCTAGCTCGTCAGACGAAGTTCCCTGTTTGGAAGTTTTTCGGAACTGCAGGCGAAGGGTTTCGTTTTCGAAAACTCCCCCATGAATTTGGCTGTTACCAATGTCTAACGTCAAAATCATTTTTGAATCTCCTCTAGAGAAAAATTATCGATAAGCCGTACTCCGGAAACGCGAATCGCGCCCAGACGCCTGCCCATTTGGTCGACCACATAGTCGACCTCAAAGCCCTTCGCCTGTAATCGTGTCTTGGCTTCTCCGGCGGAAGCGGAGGAGAGAAGAATTTTAGAAAACTGCGCCGAGAGGTCGCGTGCCTCGGGGGGCAACAAGGCGTTGCGGGAGCTCATGGCCAGCCCGGACTCGGTCCGAATTGTGGGGCAGCCAACAATCTTGGTTCGAACAAAAAACGCGCGGGCCATTCCGCTCACCAGCTGCAGCTGCTGGAAGTCCTTTTCTCCAAAATAGGCATGATCTGCGTCGGCCAGAAGTAAAAGCTTGAGTACTACTGTAAGCATTCCAGAAAAGTGGCCCGGACGGCTCTCTCCCTCGAGCTGCTGGCTAAGCACCGACTCCGTGATGCGGTAAGAAAAATTGTCCGGGTACATTTCTTGAGCAGAGGGAACGAAAACGGCGTCGACCCCCGACGACGAGAGCAATGCCAAATCTGAATCAAGCGTTCTCGGATATTTTTCGAGATCCGTGGGGTCGTTGAACTGAGTTGGATTTACAAAAATAGAAAAAAGAGTACGAGCATTGTTCTTGCGGCTTTGCTCCGCAAGGCTCAGGTGCCCGGCATGCAGAGCCCCCATGGTAGGCACAAAGCCCCACCCTTCCTGGGAGTCTCTCCAGGTGCGCTTCAGGTGATTTAGTTCTGAAATGGAGCGAACAACTTTTGTTGTCATGCGTAGCTTTCTTTTTCGGAAGGAAAATCGCCGGCGCCGGTCTCGGCGGCAAAAGTATCGGCGGCAGCGCGAATTTGTCCGTCTAAATCGGCATAGGTTTTAAGAAATTTAGGACGGAACTCTCCGCTGGCTCCTAACATGTCCTGGAGAACTAAAACTTGCCCGTCCACTAGGGGGCCCGCCCCAATGCCAATGGTGGGAATCTTTAGGGATTGAGTAATAATTTGTGCCAGCGAGGAAGGAACGCACTCCAAAACCACGGCAAAGCAGCCAAGCTCTTGCAGTCGCAACGCCTCGGCTTGTAGGCGTAGGGCAGCTTGATTCTCTTTGCCCTGCACGCGGAATCCCCCCAGTTGGTGCACCGATTGGGGAGTGAGGCCAATGTGACCCATAACCGGAATGCCCGAACCAACGAGGTGCTCCACGACGTCCTCGTGGCCCGTAACGCCCTCGAGCTTTACCGCTTGGGCGCCGGCGCGAAGGAGTTTGCCAGCACATTCTGCCGCATGAAACTTGCCCAGGCGGAAAGAAAGAAAAGGGAGATCGGCGATAATTAGTTTTTGTGGAGCCCCCCGTGCAACGGCGGCCGTGTGGCTCTCCATCATGGGCATGTCGGCGTGCAGAGTGTTGTCGAATCCATGACAAACCATGGCCACGCTATCTCCCACGAGGAGGGCGTCTACCTTGGACTGATTTAAAATTTTGGCCGACCAAAAATCGTAGCAAGTCAGCATGGTCAAGGGGGACACTCCCTTGGCCTTTTTAAAATCAAGAATGTTCATGACGGAAAACCTCCACAAAGGATTGGTATATTTTTTGGAAAGCATCGCCTTCGAGGGCACGAATATTTTTTTGAATTGTTTCGTGGTCGCCCCGAGCTAGTGGGCCCGTTAGTGCGCGGGTTGGATCCTGTTGGATGTTTCTAACGACTGAATCAAGATAAGTTTGGCCCGCCTCTGCAGAAATGCCAAAGGCTTTTAACTCGCCAAAGAATTTATTCCAGAGAATGGCCGTAAAGTTTCCGCTCAGCACACAATCTGCGTGGTAGCGAGCGCGGAGCTCCGGCGCAATTTCAAAATTTGGATTGGGAAGGTCAGGAAAAAGCTGAGAAAAATTTTTTGCCCCGAGATCCGTAATGAAAGCCATTTGGCGATAGAACGATTCCTCGTAGAGCTGGGGGCCAAAGCTCACCAGCGGGTGGACCCCAAAAATATCAGGAAGAACTAAGGCTCCGGAAAAATGGACAAGGGTTTTGTTCGCTAAGAAAGGGCGCTCCTTAACGAAGGATTCGATGGCTCCATCAGAAATAAGCAGAACAAGGGACCCGGCCGAATTACTCAAGGAAACGAGATCGTCTTCGGTCTGTGTTTTGCGGGACCAACGAAGATGAGGAATTTTAAGAAGACGCAGGTAATGGGAAAAGTGGGTCGCGGCGCGACCAGACCCCACTAAAAGGTAGCGATGTAAAGGTACCTGTTCCATGAATCAAGTCCTGGAACCCTTATGGTGTATTTAGCGTGTGAAGGCAATGGTTCCGTGGCGGAAGACTACGTTAGGCTTTGCTGAATCCAGAAGGATTGTTTCGAGTAATTCCTGCGGGGGGGCCTCTTTTTGCGAAGCAAATAACAGCACGTCGGCTTCCTGGCCCGGTTGAAGAGTTCCTCTCTCTTGTTCGAGACCCATCGCGGCCGCCCCATTGAAGGTGCAGGCGCAGAGAATTTCGGCTGCCGACATCTTCAGCTGGGACGCGCCCAGGAGCTGGGTGAAGGACATGTCGCCCCGGGGGGCCGTTCCTGGGTTCAGGTCGGTAGCTAAAGCGACCCGGCAGCCAGCATCCAGTAATTTTCGGGCATTCGCATAGGGAAGGCCCAAGAAAAACGAGGTGGCCGGCATGAGTGTTGCCACGGTGGGAGCGTTTGCCAGAAGCGCAATGGCCTTGGCGTTGATTTGCTGTAAGTGATCTACCGACAGCGCTCCTCTTTGGGAAAAAGTTGCAGCAGCGTTCATGTCGGTGATTTCGTCGGCGTGAATTTTTGCCTTGAGGCCGAGTTTAAGTCCAGCCTCTACAAAGCGCACAGATTCTTCCAGCGTGAAAAATCCCTGTTCTGGAAACGCGTCGATGTATTCCGCCAATCCCTCGCGCTGAACGTTGGAGAGAATGGAAATCATGGAGTCTACGTAAGCCGTTTCTTGAGTTCCTTTGGGAAGAGAGTGGAGGCCTAAAAAAGTGGTCCGGAGCTCCGGAATAGAAGGAACCTTTTGTGCGCGAAAACGATGCAAAGTTCGCAGGAGACGGAGCTCGCCGGCGGAGTCTCCTCCGTAGCCCGTTTTTACTTCGGCGAGGGTGGTGCCAGACTCCAACATCGCACGCAGGTGCGCGGTGAGTTCGGCACAAAGCTCCAGGTCATTGGGGGCGAGAGTGTCGCGGGTGGAATTGTGAATGCCCCCGCCCGCCTGGGAAATCTCAACGTAGGTAGCTCCGCGCCAGCGCAAGAAATATTCTTTGGCGCGATCACCCGCGTAAAGTGCGTGGGTGTGGGAATCCACAAAGCCGGCACACGCAACTAAGCCGTGGCCGTCGAAAGAGTTGGAATGGGTTCCCAGGGGCGAACTTTTTTCAATGGAAGAAACTTTTCCTGTTCGATCGTCGATCAAAATATCGAGCGGGCCCGCAAGGAATCCTGCGTCTTCTATTTGTACTCGGCGGCCGGATTTTTGGGCGAATCCCGTGCCGGTAAATATTCCCTTGAGGCCCGTGATGCGCATTTTTATTTCCCCAGCATGGGAATTTTTACGTTGTGAGTTTTTGCCCAGGTCTGGGCGGATTCATAACCCGCATCCGCATGGCGAATAACGCCCATGGAAGGGTCGGCATTGAGCACGCGTTTGAGTCGACGGTCCGCAGCCTCCGTTCCGTCGGCTACGATGACCATGCCCGCGTGTTGACTGTAGCCCATGCCCACTCCTCCGCCGTGGTGAAAGCTCACCCAGGAGGCACCGTTAACGGCATTAATGAGCGCGTTGAGTA
Source organism: Bdellovibrionales bacterium (assembly GCA_018266335.1). The sequence goes on along the minus strand of JAFEAR010000028.1, from coordinate 9,875 downwards.
GAGCCCAGTCGGAAACGGCGTCCGAGCCATCCTTCATTTTTTCTGTTTCGCGGTTGGGCGAGGCCACACTTCCGCAGTCGAGGTGATCGCGTCCGATCACGAGGGGGGCAGAAACCTTCTTCGTGCGCACGAGTTCATTGAAGAGCAGTCCTGCTTTTTCCCGCTCGGTGTGGCGAAGCCAGCAAATGCGAGCAGGTAATCCTTGATAGGCAACCATGGGAGCTCCGTGAGTTAGCCAATTCGCGAGCACTTTGTTTTCGGGAAAAAGTTTGAGCAGGGCCTGGTCGGTTACGGCGATATCTTGGGGGTCTCCGCTCAGGGCGACCCACCGGAAGGGGCCATTGCCTTCGCAAAACATGGGGCGAATATACTCCGGCACGAAGCCGGGAATATTAAAGGCATCTTTGGCGCCGGCCTTTTGGGCCATGGCACGTAAGTTGTTTCCGTAGTCGAAAACAACGGAGCCCTGTTTTTGAAAGTGCAGCAAGGCTTCTACGTGTTTAGCCATACTGGCGAGGGACTTTTGTGTGTAGGCTTGCGGGTCGGAGCTGCGGAGGGCGGAGGCCGCTTCGAGCGACATGCCCTGGGGAATGTAACCGTTGAGCGGATCATGGGCGCTGGTTTGATCCGTCATAACGTCCGGCACGAATCCGAGCGCTTGAATTTTTTGCAGCACATCGACAACGTTGCCAAGGATTCCGATTGAACGAGCTTCGCCTTTGGCGGCACACTCTTTCAGTCGGGCGAGTCCCTGTTCAATGTTGGACGCCTCTTCGTCGAGATATTTTTCGCGAATGCGTCGCCGTAGCCGGCTTTCGTCTACTTCGATGTTGAGGCTGGCCCCGCCCGCGATCTTTACGGCCAGAGGCTGGGCTCCGCCCATTCCACCTAGGCCCGCGGTAACCACGGTGCGGCCCTTGAGGGGGAGGCCATCGTCTTTCGGATTGAAGTGTTTGCGCCCGCAGGCGGCAAAGGTCTCATATGTTCCCTGCAAAATTCCCTGCGTGCCGATGTAAATCCAGGATCCGGCCGTCATTTGGCCGTACATCATGAGCCCTTTGCGGTCGAGCTCGTGGAAGTGGTCCCAGGTGGCCCATTGCGGAACGAGGTTGGAATTGGCGATTAGAACGCGGGGAGCGTCTTCGTGCGAGGGAAGCACGCCAACGGGCTTTCCACTCTGAACGAGCAGTGTTTCGCCGGCCTTAAGATTTTTTAGCGACTCAAGAATGGCTTCAAAACAATCCCAGTTGCGCGCCGCTTTGCCGATGCCTCCATAGACAATAAGTTCGGAAGGTTTTTCGGCCACCTCGGGGTCCAAGTTGTTTTGAATCATGCGGTAGGCGGCTTCGATAACCCAGTTGGCGCAAGTAAGTTGATTGCCGCGCGGAGCGCGGACCGTACGGGCTGAGGCACTCATAGTTTTAGAAGGTCTCCTGTTTGCATCAAATGATTCATGCGCGCCATGTCCTGCGAAAGAATGCGATCGCGCGCGAGGGGGGGGATTTCGAGGCGAATACGTTCGAGCACCTTGGTGAGCCGTGCTCCGGGCTGTAGCGGTGCGAGGAGGTGAAGCGCCTGGGCGGCGGCAAAGATTTCGATGCCGATGACCGAGCGAATGTGCTCGGCAATTTGCACCGCTTTGAATCCGGCTCCGGGGCCCATGGAAACGTGATCTTCGCGGTCATCGCTTGTAGGAATCGAATCTACGCTCGCCGGAAAAGAAAGGGACTTGGCTTCGCTCACCAGCGCGGCGGCCGTAACCTGCGCCATCATGAATCCGGAGTTGAGGCCGCCATCGGGGGTCAGAAATGCGGGCAGCTGACTGCTGGAGGGACTCATGGCGAGTGCAAGCCGGCGTTCTGAAATCGACCCGAGAGTCGTGAGCGCGCTGGACAGGGCATCGCTCACGCGCGCGGTGTAGAGGGCATGAAAGTTTCCGCCCGATTGCGACAGACGGTCTTCAGGAAAAAGCAGCGGGTTGTCGGTGGAAGAGTTAATTTCGCGCTCGATAACGGTGCGGGCGTGAAGGAGCTCATCGAAAATGCATCCGTGTACTTGCGGCGCGCAGCGCAGCGAGTACGGATCCTGTACGCGCGAACAGTTCTGGTGGCTGGCGGAGAGCGGACTGGGGCTCTGTAGCCAGGCCGAAATTTCGCGACCACATTCCAGGGCTCCGGGATGATTGCGCGCAAACAAAACTTTTTCGGAAACAATGGTGTGCGAAGCGCGGAGCCCCTCGATGCTAAGGGCCGTGGCTAGATTGGCGTGGGCCAAGAGGCTGCGGCCTTCGGCCCAGGCTTTCATGGCCAGCGCCGTGGTGAGCTGAGTGCCGTTGATGAGACTGAGCCCCTCTTTGGGACCTAATTCATAGGGAGCGAGTCCGGCCACCGAAAGAGCTTCTTGTGCGGGAGCGCGGACGAAGGCCCCTCCCGCCGGAAAAGTTGCCATGCCTTCGCCGAGCAGCGTGAGCGTGGCATGTGCGGAGGGAGAGAGGTCGCCCGAGGCGCCGACGCTTCCGCGCGAAGGGATTTCGGCGAGAACTCCTGCTTCGAGGAGCTGAATGATTCGGTCGACCGTTTCTAGCCGCACTCCGCTGTTACCGCGGCACATGGTGTTGAGTCGCAGCACCCACATGGCCAGCACCAGATCGCGCGAAAGCGGCTCCCCTACTCCGCAGGCGTGGGACAAAATGAGGTTGCGTTGCAACTCCTGCAGTTTGTCGTGGGGAATGCTAACTTCGGCAAATTTGCCGAAGCCCGTGTTGATTCCGTAGACGGCTTTGGATCCCTGAATGATTTCGGCGACAAAGTTTGCGGCCTTTTTGATGCGCTCTTGTGCACGCGGGGCGACTCTAATTTTTATTTTGCTGTGGGGGTTCAGTGCGTGTTGGGCGAAGGACCAAACTTCTTGGGCCTTGAGGCTTTCTCCGTCCAGAGTGATTTCGGAAATCATTTTTTTTGTCCGCGCAAAGAACGAATGGAGGCGGCGTAGTCTTTAGATCCAAAAACCGCCGATCCGGCCACTAAAATATCGACGCCAAGTTTGCGGGCGGCCGGTGCGTTTTCGGCGCTTACTCCGCCATCAATTTGCAACTGCACGTGCGGCGCCGATTTTTTTAGCCATGATTTTATTTCTCCGGCTTTGCGCAAGGCTTCGGGAATCAGTTTTTGTCCGCCGAAGCCAGGATTCACCGTCATGCAAAGAATTAGATCTACGTCGGGAAGAATCCACTGCAGATTTTCAAAGGGAGTGGCCGGATTAATCGACACGCCGGCCTTGCAGCCCAGCTCCTTAATCTTTGCGAGCGTTCTTTGGAGGTGGGGGCAGGCTTCCTGATGAACCGTAATTCGTTCGGCGCCCGCTTTGGCAAAAGACTCTAAGTGAGCGTCTGCGTTAACAATCATTAGGTGGCAATCGAGCGGAATTTTGACGCTTTTCTTGAGGGCTTTAACGACGTCCGGCCCGATCGTGATATTAGGAACGAAACTTCCGTCCATGATGTCCACGTGCAGGGCATCTGCTCCGGCTTTTTCGACGGCCTGGGCTTCGCGGGCTAGTTGGCCAAAGTCGGCCGACAAAATAGAAGGATAAATCTTTGTCATTGTTCGACTTTTACGATTCTCAGCGGCGTATGTCCAATGAGATTGCGCAAAAAGTCGGAGGCTCTGACCGGTGCTTTGCCGGGAGCCTGAATTGTATTTAGGGAAACGTAAAAAGGCATTTCGCCCGTGCGAACGAAAGAGCTCATGAAAACCCTTCCCCCCTTTTCAGCGAGCGTTCCTGGAGGGGTCGATGCAGAAAAAGTGCCGGGTGGAAGCTGATCTTCGGTCACGAGTTCGGTCTGGAGTAGCTTAAGTTCTATGCCCTCGAGCTTGGCTTTGACGGTGGGCCAAGGATTGAAGGCCCTCACCCGATTATGCGTTTCTTGTGCCGACCACTCGGGCGACCAGAGGGCTTCTTCTTTGGTGATTTTTTTTGCCAAAGTAATGCCGGCGGGATCTTGGGCTAGTCCTGTGAGGGGCAGTCCGGATTGTTTGTTGAGATAGTCCCCCAAGACGTCTCCCCCTAACTGGGCTAGTCGGGCGAAAAGTTCGCCGGAGCTTTCGTTCTTCCCGAGGTGTGTCTCTTGGCTAACTAGGATGTCGCCGGCATCGAGAGCCATAACCATTTTTTGCAGGCACACCCCCGTTACGGTGTCTCCGGCCTCGACCGCCCGCTGAATGGGGGCGGCTCCGCGCCAGCGCGGTAGCAAGCTGGCGTGCACGTTTATGCACCCCAGACGTGGCATGTCCAAAAACTCTTGCGGAAGCAGGTTGCCGTAGGCCGTGACAATGAAAAGGTCGGCACCAAAATTCGCCAGGGAGGCCTTCAGTTCATCGAGTTCGGCCGAGGGCTTGCGGAGGCTGGCGGGTGAAAAACTACGCAGTCCCAGTTTGGAGGCTTCCTCTTTAACTTCGCAGGGTAGAACCTTGTGGCCCCTTCCCCGCGGCCGGTCTGGCTGGGTAACGACCAGTCCGAGCTGTGTTTGCTCGAAGGTGGCCCGAATAGAAGGAACCGCAAAGCTTGGGGTTCCAAAAAAAACCGTTTTTAGTTTCACTCTACGGGGGTCTTTTGTTTGGCGGCTTTTTTCTTAGCCTGCAGTTTGTTGTACTTGTCGAGGACCATCATTCGTTGCATGGGGCCCAGTTTGTCGGTGAACACGATGCCATCTAAATGGTCCATCTCGTGTTGAAGCACGATACTTTTGAGTCCGTGCGTTTCGATTTCATGGGTTTTTCCCTCGAGATCTTGATAGCGCAGTTTGAGTTTTTCTTTGCGCTTAACGTTGGAATAAACGCCGGGAACGGACAAGCAGCCTTCTTCGTATTCGATTTCTCCGTTCGCCTCTAAAATAACGGGGTTAATAAAAACCTCGATCTTGGAGACGGTCTTCTTCTCGGCCAAGCGGCGTTCGGATTCTTCGTCGCCTTCAATATAAGAGTCGTTTTCGTCCAAATCGCCGATGTCGATAATGAGCAAACGTTTGTGAACGCCCACCTGAACGGCCGCCAGACCAATGCCTTTGGCCCACACCATGGTTTCGGACATGTCGGAAACTAGCTTCTTGAGCTCGGGGGAGAAGTCTTTAACTTCTTTGGATTTTTCGCGTAAACGCGGATCCGGCAAATAAACGAGCTCAAGTAGGGACATGGTGCCCCTATTTTATACTGAGGCCGAGGCGGCTCCAACGCAAAAATGGCAAGGAGAGGTCCTTCCACGAGAACCAAATGAAGAGCGCGCGGCCCTTGAGGAGCGACCGATCTACAAAGCCCCATTCGCGGCTGTCGGTGGAGTCGTCGCGGTTGTCGCCCATAACGAAGTAGTAGCCTTCGGGAACCTTAAAGGGACAAACTTCGTTCAAAAGCGCGCCGCTAAAGTACGGCACTTCACGTTTGGCGGCTTTACCCACGTCGATGCAATCTTTTCCAATTTGTGCCCGTAGCTCGTCGATAACCTGGGGCAAGTCTTGTGTGCGGTAGGGATAGCGCTGCACCCAGTGTTCATGGTCTTGGCCGGGAAGCGTTTCGAGCAGCAGACGATGATTCGAATTAAAATCGAAGTCGGGCAAGCGAAGTTTTTCTTGGGTGTAGTCGGAAACGGGGCGCTGCGGAACAACTTGTCCGGCGATGTACGGAACGCCGCCCCTTACGTAGATTTCGTCGCCCGGAATACCGATGATGCGTTTGATGTAATAGATGCCGTTTTTGTCGGGCGCTGATTCGTTGTTGGGGTACTCAAAGACCACCACATCACCCCGTTTGGGATCGGCAATGTGCAAAAGCTTCTTGTTGGTAAAGGGTACGCCGATATCATACGAGCTTTTGGCCACGAACAGATGATCGCCCACGAGGAGCGTGGGAATCATGCTTCCGCTGGGAATTTTGAAGGGTTCGGCGATAAACCCGCGAATGAAGAGGATCAGGAGGAGCATCCAGAACAAAGATTTGACCTCCGGATGATTCCAAAAGGATTCCGCAGGGTTCTTTACTTGTGTATCTTGGGTCATATTGAAGCCTTGGGGTACACTATCATTCTCGGAGCGGGATGGGAATTTTAAGCCGACAAATCATCAAGGAGATCCTCAAGACGCTCCTACCCTTTTGGCTGGCCCTGGGCCTGCTTATGTTTGTGTTGGAGTGGCTCGCGCAAGTATTTAACGTTCGCACGGACGCCGTTACTTCGCTGGTTCTTTACGCCTATAAAATTCCCTCTCATTTGCAGCTCGTCTTTCCGGTTTCGGTGCTGTTCACCTCGCTGGTGGTTTTGGGGGCGATGAACCGCTCACGAGAGATCATGGCGGCGCAGTCGCTCGGGTATAGTCGCATGGCCTTTATTCTTCCTACTTTTGCGGCGGTCGCCTTTGCGGGAGTTTTTCATTACTGGGTGGCCTGCTATGCAGCCCCCTGGGGCATGCGCAAACACTACGAACTGTACGACACCGAGGTAGACAAAAAGCCCCCGCGCTACTCCAAGATTCGGCAAGAAAAAATTTGGTACCGCAATCAAGACGTCCTCTTTAACGTGCGCTACTTCGAGCCCGAAAAGAGTGAGTTGTACGACGTAACTATTTACACCTTCGACGACGACTTTCAGATTGCCCAAACTCTTTACGCGACCAAGGCCAAGTGGAATGGCACGGCCTGGGAGTTGAGCGACGGCAACGTGAGCATTACGGATCGACGCTTGGAAACCCCGATCTCCGAAAGTTTTAAAACGCGCACCACGCGGTTGATTGATCATCCAAAAAATCTAACGTGGGTTGAGGTCACTCCCGAAGTGGCTACGCAGCCGGAGTTGAAGTCGCTCATTGTGCGCTACAAAGCGCTCGGCATTAACACTGCGGCCAAAGAAGTAGCCTATTACAGCCGCTATAGTTTTATGCTGATTTCGTTTGTGTTCTTGTTGTTGTCGTTGCCGCGCGCGCTGCGCTTTCGGCGCTCGCACGGGGGCACGGCGCGCGACGGTGTTTTTGTAACGGTGGTTTGTATGAGCTACTGGCTGGTGTTCAACGTGGGCGTTAACTTGGGGAACACGGCCAAGCTGCATCCGATGACGGCGGCCTGGGGCCCATCGCTCGTTTTGCTGGTTTTCATTTTTATTTACAACCGCACGCGCACACTAAAAACCGAAACGGAATAAAGCGTGCTTAGCGCTGAATGAGGTTGCGGCCGGGCAGCGCGTTCGACGTGGGCGCGGCTACGCCGCTGCCGCGCGTGTCGGTGGTGTAACTCGAGGGCGGCGTAGCGGGTTGTCGGAACGAGCCTCCGCTGTTGCCTTGGTCTGCTCCCCCACCCTGGTCGCCCACGGGCATCGGGTTCGACAACAAGGTGGTTCCGTCGCGACTTGCGTTGCGCCCGAAGAGTTGTTGGGTGGTCATGGTTTGCGTGTTGAAGGTTTGCGATGTGTAGGGGTCTTTGAAGTTCGGGCTGTTTCTGCCCTGGGCACGGACAGCGTTGTATTGTTTTCCGTTCACGATCGCGGCAGCGCGCTGTGCCTCTCTGATTTGCTCTACCATTTTTTTGTAGGGCTGGTTGTTCGTCTTGGCGTCGGTTTTGTCGTTGAAGTCGGCGCTCTTCATTGTGCTTTCGAATTTATCTAGTCCTCCTTGGCGCGCTTGGTAGAGGCGAGACATGATGTATTCGCGGGTGTCGGAGTAGGCATTGCCGGCGTCGCCTTTGACGGGATTGTAATAGTCCCCATTTTGGTCCGCGTGGCCGGGTGATGAGCACCAAGTTCCCAAATCCAGACACTTCTGAATTTTTGCCATATCTTTTTTAACGGCATTAGAGGGTGGCCCACTTCCCATCGCCTTCTGTTTTGCGGCGGCCCACATCTGAGAGGAAAGTCCGGGAAAATTACGGTTAAATTCAACCAAAGACGAGGTTTGATTTTTGCTCCCTGGCTGAGATCCATCTTTACAGTTGGATCCGGTGTACAGCTCGTTTTTGGAAGCGCCTTTAGTTTGATCACAGATCAATGTGCCCCCAAGAAGAGACAGCTCCTGAATTTTCTGCGCAGCTTCTTGCTCTTGCTGTTGGGTGTCCTTTCGTTTGCAGTCGTAAATGTTGGCGAAGAGAGCAATGGTGTCTTTGTCTGACTCGGCTCCGGCCAGACGAGCGGCGCGCATGGATTTAGCTTGCTTGTGAATCTCACAGTCCTCTTGTTGAGTGAGCCAGGCTGCTTCGGACTTGAGGAGGTCTACGTTGGCGCCGACTTGAACCGTATTGGTTTGTCCTCCGCTCGTAACACGCATAGCGGTTACGTTGCCTTCTTTGTCTTTGATGGCCTGGGCGTTTGGAGGAAGGTTGGTGTCGCCGTAGTTACTGGCTTCGCTATTCACTTTGTCGCCGTACTTTTGTCCAGCGTCCATAGCGCCTTCGTAGGCTTTTTTGCTCAAGTCATAAACTCGGTGTTCTTCGTCGGCCTTGCCGTGGGCATTGCCCATGTCGAGTAAGTTTGCCGAAATGTTTCTACAGATTGGATCGGCCGAATTTCCGGTTTGGCCGTTTTTGCAATGGCCGGCATTGTTTGCCGCCTCTTGTAACGCTTTCTGCCGGGCCGCTCCCGAAACCCCGCCTGCTTTGCCGAGCGCGGCTGCTTCGGTGTTGGCTTCGAGCGGGTCGCCGTTGGCGCTGACGTCGTGGTCCGTGACGCCGTCAAAGTCGTTGTCGTGCATTTCGAGAATGCCCGAATAGCGTGATCTCACCCCGTTGCTCGAGGACATGCGACCATCTTTAAAGCGTTTCAGAATTTTTTGGTGCTCTTTGTCCAAATTAATTTCTTCCGACTTATCGATGCCTCCGTATTTGGAGGTGTCTTCGTCGGAGCCGGCGGTGGTATCGAAAAATCGAGTCGTTTGGGCGCGAGCCGCGGTCACGGCCAAGCTCAGCGCCAGGAGCGCGGTTTGCCAGTAGAAATGGCGCGAAACCCCCATGATTCCATTGTATAGGGACCCGCCCCCACAGAGGGGAAAAATCGCCTAAGGTCTTGATTCGCGGTATGAAGTGACTGAAGTTTGGACACCCTAAGTAGCGAGGAAAAATGAGAACGGCAATTGGCATCGATTTGGGCGGAACCAACACCCGCGTCACCGTGGTGGATGAAAGCGGACACCTCGTAGATTCTCTGCGCGAAAAAACTCCTACGCATGAGGGGCCCGACAAAGTTTGCGAAACCATGGCCGTCATGGTGAACGAGCTAAAAATTAAACATCCTGAAGTCCTTGGAGTTGGGTTGGGACTTCCGGGGCCTCTGAATCGCCGGGACAAAGTCATCATCAACATGGTGAACATTCCGGGTTTCGTGAATTATCCGATAGGACAGAAAATCGAAAAACTAACCGGGCTGCGGGCTTTTTTGGACAACGATGCTAAATGCGCTTGTTTGGGTGAAGGCATGTTTGGCGCCTCTCGGGGGCTGCGCAATTACATGCTCGTTACTTTCGGCACAGGGATTGGAGGCGGCATCGTGGTGGATGGCCGCATGATGTACGGCAAGGCCGACAACGCCTGTGAAGTGGGACACCTAACGTTGCACCCTGAGGGGAGAGCCTGTAACTGCGGAAATCGCGGATGTTGGGAGCAATATGTTTCGGCTACCGCCATGGGCCGCCGCGCTTCCGAAGCCTTCGGTCGAAGCTGTGGGGCCAAAGAGCTTATGGAAATCTATGCCGCTGGCGACTTCACCGCGGACAAAGTGCTGCGCGAAATTGCCCAGGACATTTCCATTGGCGTGGCTTCGCTGGTGAATTTGTTCGATCCGGAAATGATAGTGTTCGGAGGCGGAGTATTCGTTGATGGTGGCGGACCGCTCATTCCCTGGGTGAAGGAAAACAT
>JAFEAR010000027.1 GCA_018266335.1 Bdellovibrionales bacterium | reverse complement strand
CGCTAGGACTGGGACAGGTGGCCGCCATCAGCTATATCTATTCGATCATCACGATGCCGACGCAAATTCTCGTGAACACCGTTGTCGGAGTCAGCCTTCCCCGTTGGGTGCGTCTCAGGGGCAGTCGCGACGAGTTCGTGAAGGCACTTAGCTCCCCATTTGCTCTTCTCTGCCTCCTCGTCGTCCCGGTATCACTCACCGTTGGATTAGCCTCCGGACCGATCACAGACGTACTCCTTGGGTCGACGAAGTTCAGCACCGCTGACAGCGCTCATATTGCCACGTCGCTTGGTGCTTTCTCGCTGGCGATCCTCGGGTTCGCCGTAAAGGATACGCTCACGGCGGCGTTGATCTCACAGGGCAATTCCGGATTCGCCCTTCTCGCCGGACTGGGGGGCGTCATTATCGCGTCGCTGACACGGTCGTTCTACCAGCCTTCTCTCGATCTCAATTCGGCAGCCTACGGCACGACGGCGGGTCTTCTCGCGTGCGTCGTAGCCCTCCTCTGGAACATCGCCCGCGGCGGTTTCATCGTACATCTATGGAAACGGACACGCGTAGCCCTCATTCCGATTGCACCCGCGGCCGCAGCTAGCATTGTCTTCACCACACCAGAATCGCGAACCGTAGCCGCTTTGGCCGTGTACGGCCTCGGTGTCGGCGCGCTCGCTCGCTATCTCCATTCCGTGACCGCGTCAAATACGCTGTTGGAAGGATGACCCACCATGATCGCATTGATTCTCACCCTGTTCTCCTTGATCATCCTGCCGCTCACCAAACTCGATGCACTCAGCATCCCTTTCATTGGCTTGGGGACGATCGCATGCGGATTCGCCATCTTCAGCAAGATACGTCAAAAACCGACGAAAACAGGGCGCTGCATTCTCGCATTTCTCGTTGTCTGCCTGCTTCACGTCGGATGGATTTTATCGGGGAATGTGACAACTGAAGAGTATATACGTGGTCTCATTCCGTTCCTTTTTCTGGGTTTTTTTTATGTAACGACCAGATTGCTCAACATTCGCAACTTCGACCTGCTATATGGCTCGGTGATCGTCGTTAGCCTTGCCTTTGCGACGCAAAACGTCATACTCCTACCGAAAGTCATTTCCGGCGAAGTATGGAGGAGTACATTTGCCAACCCCAACCACAGCATCCCGCTTCCGGTGGTCGGATTCCACCTTTGTGTCGGCCTTGCCATACGAAAACACATGACGTCCTGGAAACGGACAGGTCTCATGCTTTGCGCGGCCTATATGTTGCTCTCGTCTCTCCTGACCGGTACCAGAAGTCTGATCATCGCGTCTCTTCTTCCACTCGTATTCCTGCCATTTATCCACGGCTGGTCCTTGCGGCAACTTGCGCGCTATTCGTCAGCGCTTGCAGTGCTCGGCATGATCGCTTTTGTTCTTCCCAAGGAGACCTTCTTTAAAGGGGCGCGAATCGGGTATACGCAAGCTGGCAGTATCGACACACGCATGCAGGAGAATGAAGTGGCCCTTCAGCACATCGAACATTCTCCGGTGATTGGCAATGGCCTTGGCTTCCGTTTTGACACTTCTGGCCTCTATTACCAAACGACACGCGTCGGATACGTGCACAATAGCTACCTATATCTTTTAATGGACTTCGGTCTCTTTGGATTGTTGTATGTTGCAGCGCCCATCTTCGCACTACTCGGCGTGTCGCCGCTCGCACTGGGCCAGTATCGAAGTCATCATGCGGGGCTCCTACTCGCTGTTTCCGGACTACTAATATTTGCCATCGGCTTTGCGATGGCACGCCTGATTCATTTCAATCTCATACTTGGCGTACTTCTCGCGATGATCGAGGTTCTGAAGCGCGATCGAACCCAACTTGCGCCGAACGCCGCTCGAGGCCCGGTGTTCATGCTTGCACTGCCCGCGCCGCGGCCACTGGCCTAAAAAGGTAGACAAACGACAACCATGTGCGGAATCGCTGGAATCTACAATTATGCCGATCCGGGGCGCCCGGTGGATCGGACGCTACTGTGCGCGATGACCGCGCGGCTATCCCATCGAGGACCCGACGCGGATGGCTTCTACGTCGATGGCTCCATCGGGTTAGGTCATCGCCGGCTGTCTATCGTCGACCTTTCGCCCACTGGCGCACAGCCGATGGCTACGTCCGATCACAAGGCTTGGATTGCCTACAACGGCGAATTCTACAATCATCTCGACTACAGGCAGCGGCTTGCCGGAAGAGGGATCGTCTTTCGTGGATCATCAGACACAGAAACCTTACTCCACGTCATGCGCGAACTCGGTCCCGACGCTCTGGAACAGGCGTCCGGAATCTTTGGACTTGCCTATTGGGATGCCGTTCAAGAAACCTTGACGCTCGCTCGAGATCCTTTGGGCGTGAAGCAGGTATATTTCTACGACGACGGCCAGCGGGTCCTGTTTGCCAGCGAGATTAAGGCTCTGCTCTGTGATCCCGATGTCGCACGGGACATTGATCCTTTGGCGGTATCTGAATACCTTCACTTTCATACGCCATTATTTGAGCGAACCTTTCTCAAGACCGTGCGCCAGGTCCCCGCCGGGCATTGGGTAAGATTCGGACGGCATCGCATGCAATCGAGGCGATACTGGGCCGTTACGGACTTTCAGAAGTCGCTCGACACACCAGCGGTCCAAGTTGAGCGGCTAAGAGAACAAGTGAACATCGTGGTTCGAGATCAGTTGATGGCCGACGTCCCCGTGGCGGCTTTCTTTAGCGGCGGAATTGACTCCACGGCTGTCGCGGCCTTTGCCGCCCAAACTGGGCGACTCTCTGATGTCTTCGGCGTACACTTTGCAAACCAGGGAGTGGTCGACGAGCGGCCCTACCAAGAGGAAGCAGCCAAGGCCTTGGGATTGAACCTACACCTCACGACACTCGACGGCGCGTCGTTTGCGTCCGACCTAGAAAAATTGCTCTATTTTCAAGACCAGCCAGTCATCGGACCCGCGATGTTGCCGATGCATGCCGTTAGTCACTTGGCGGCCAAATCCTTCAAGGTATGCCTAGGAGG
>JAFEAR010000026.1 GCA_018266335.1 Bdellovibrionales bacterium | reverse complement strand
TGCAACCCCTTGCGATTCGACCACAAAGAGACCAGCTTTCGCACCACCACTCCTCGCTGCTACCCGACACTCCAACTTTCCGATCGTGTAGCGGTAGGTGAGAGTACCCGTGGCTTAGCCCGACTGTGAACCAAGGCAGGTTGCGCCCGTTCGATGTCTGGGTATTCGAGTAACCTACGTACAAGGTGTAATGGCAGCCCGAAAAAACCCTCTCGTCCGCGATTAGTGAGGTTTGGAAAAAGCGGACTCAAGCAAGAGCCTTCCCGAGCTACGGAAAATGCGACGATAAATGCAACGTGCAGCAGGACAAGTGTAGTTTATATCTGCCATCGTCGTCGATAGATATCGACGACAACAGGGCCTGTCCGTGTTGACAACAGACCTTATTATTTGGTAATAATTATTCAAGCTCTTCCTTCATCAAAAGACCTAAATACAACTAATGTGTATTCGATCGTGTGTGTTATAACGACAAGTGAAGCAAGGACCGTCCCCCCGCTACTAGCAATAATGCTTTCGCGAAGACCGACCCCCATATGTTGTTGGGCATAACCCTTTTTGCTGTAATACTGAATAACGGGTTGTGTTCGCCGACGACACCGGATTGTACAAGCCAATCGATGATCCTGTCGATTAACGATAATAAGGTTTGCCAGAAAAAGAATGGGGCGTATTAGGCCGCGCACTCCCCCTCCGACGGGTACTGCTGACCGCCGCATCGTCTGAAAACTAAGCGAGGCCAGAGCTTGGTGTGAAAGGAACGGACGACCCCCTACCTCGCGGTCGAAGGTCCATCCGTCCCCGGACGACGTCGCCATCGTCGTCGTCGTCGTCGTCAGAAAGCTGCGCCTTGTCGTTTATAGCTGCAGGTTCACGGAAAGGAGCGATAATAAATTACCACCCCCCCCCGGTACTGTCTGGGGTAAGAACAGGCCCTCGTGCCATCGGTTCTCCCCAGCTCTTGACTACTGATACCCACGGGACCACGTATGGTGAGGCTCCCCTTGCCAAACAACACTTCCTAACCTAACCCAAAGGTCATTCCTCTATATAAGCAACCTCCAGAGAGGCCCCCACAGGGCAAGGCTAGGCCTGTCCTATGGGAGTGGGCTACCCCCTCCTTATATATGTATGAACTCCTCGCATATGTTTCATAGTACAAGCCCTATACCCAACCCCCCTTGGGGTGGGTTCGAAATTTTTCTAAGTAGGTAGATTGTATCCTCAAAAGAGGAATCCCTATTCGGCTCCCTTGCGTGGGCAAGGCCTCCCCCAGAGGTACCCCCCCGACCTTGCAGTTCCCTAAGCTACAAAGCAGTCGAAAGTACTCAATGTTGGAAGAAGCCTGGACCTTACAACCCACCCGCACTACGTTGCAAAGCCCTCCACCAGCGACGGCGGCAGCGAGCCACCGCCGCTAGTGGATTTCCCCACGCTCGTTACCAGGTCTGCGGATATCAGGACGTAATGCAACTGGCAGACCTTCGGAGACTAGACCATCGGACAACATCGTTGGACCCCCACCCACCCAGATGAAACCACTCACATTAGCTCACCACCAACGGTTTGCCTGTACTACGAAGGCCCCGACTTTAAAACGGCAGGAGAGCGCAGACTGCATCAGTTCTCCACACCTCGCCACGAGGGACGATTGACCCACCTTGTCGAATCCTAAGAGATCATTGTTCCGAGGCAATGTCTTCATACGGCGAATCGACCCCTCACCCCAGCAATAGTAATCACACCAATACAGGGACCGATGCGGAACTTCGCCGGATGGCGTCATGACCTAAAGGCGACCCCCAGTCGATTCAGTACTCTAGCGAGTGATCACCGCCCTACGTCGAACCTCTGCTTCACAACAACCAACCAACAGCCATTTCCCTCTATTCGTTGCAATCAACGGTTCGACCACAACACCATGGACTTACGTCGGTTCGAAGTGCTCGTCGGGTGCTGCTTCAGCGGTACGCTAACGAACGTAGTCTTTTACGCCCCCTATTGTCGTTGCCCCCGGCCTACTAACAACTCCAACCCCCCCTTTAAGCAAAGACCCCGGTATCGTCCTTTCCGACTAGGTCCGCGCATGAGGTTGAAACCCCAACCGAAGCCCCCACGCTTCGCGGTCCGGTAAATACCCAGATCTCACCGAGGATGGGCCGCATCCCCATCGATCGACCGCTAACGCGAGGATGTCCAACGTAGGTAACTGGCCCAGCCCTTGGTCCATTCGACATATTTACATGCTACCATCATCAACCCTTTGCGAACGAACGAACCGCTAGTCATAAGTGTAACCTGGACTGGTTGATGTATCGAATGAACCGACTGGCAAAGCCCCCCGACCAAGCTCGGCTGCTGGCCAGGATACGACTCCATCGGAATCTCCTCAAGCCCTCCTCCGGACTCCTTCCTCCAAGCTGCTGGCCCCAGTTCATAAAGGTACCAGATAAAACCCTTCCGCAACTCCGCCGAAACGAACCCCACACCATCACCTCGATGCAGAATCCACCTCGACGTACGTCGCTTCCAGGCCCGAGCCCCATCAGGAAGCCCTTCCTAGGTCTATCGGAGAAGCCTCAACCAGCTATGAAGACAACCAGCATCCGAAATCGCAGGCACGGCCTACAATAACTGACCCTAGCCTCTAGGATGGAAAACCACGGATTTCACCCCGCTCGGATGGATCATCGAAGGTCCGCCGACGGTTTACTCCAGAGCACATTTTAACGCCCGGCTCTGCTTGGCGGATTGCAGTCGATTGCCCCACGGAAGCTTCCATTCATTCATTCCATCCCTGTAGAAAGAAGTGGAAACCTCCATCGACCATCCATCGGCGAGGAGGTTCGATTGCCGTCAAGGCAACCCCCCCTCAACAACAACAACATTAAACCAACGGGTCCGCCAGAACCACAGACATAGCTTGTCTACTCAGCCGAGTTCTTACGTACTCGGCTTTATTTCAACTGCAGGTAGTAACCCCATCACCTTGCTAGCCCCTCCCCGAAAGAAGAGGACTAGCTTGTGTATCGCACTCAAAATGGACCCCAAACATACCTCAAACATACCTCAAACATACCTCGAACATACCTCGAACATACCTCGAACATACCTCGAACATACCTCGAACATACCTCGAACATACCTCGAACATACCTCGAACATACCTCGAACATACCTCAAACATACCTC
>JAFEAR010000025.1 GCA_018266335.1 Bdellovibrionales bacterium | reverse complement strand
TGGTACGAAAAGGAAGCCAATAAAATTCTCAAAGAAATTGGATATTTGTAAAAGTCCTTGCGCTCTAATTAAACGTGCGTTATAGTGTGCCCAATACCAAGGAGTCGCAGCTATGCCGAACGTTACAGTCACATTTGAAATGTCCGATGGGCGGAAATTCAGGTGCGAATACGAGTATGATTTTACTCCTGGTAATTATTCAGGTCGTCCTGAAAATTGCTTTCCTAGCGAATCCGAAGTTCATGAGGCTAAATACTTCATCGATAATAAACAAGTGACGTTAGATGCGCTTCCTAAAGGTCTAAATGTTATTGCAGTTGCAATGTACGAAAATGGGGAAGATGACGCACGGTTCTCCTATACAGAGTCTGAAGCAAGTCACGACGGTCCAGAGTATGATGAAGATGACTACGAAATCTGGGACGGACCTTACTGAATATTTGCGCCCCGTGCTACGTTGCGCAGCTAGGCGCTACCGTACTACGGCCCCAACCACACAAGGCCAGCCACGGCCCGCGCAGCTAGCGCAAAGGTACATCTAATGGCAACCGTTACCCTACCCAACCCCGGACAAGCAATCATTGCCTTCGATAAGGCGAAAGTCCACGCAGAGACGCAATACGCCAAGATGCAAAACTGCAAGAGCTGTGACAGGGAAGTAGCCCGTCAATGGAAGGAATGCGCTGAATTCTTCCAGAATCTCATCAACCAAGTGAGGACGCAATTATGAAGAGAGTCATAGTAACCATCTGTATCCTGATTGTTCTCTTTCTTGGCTGCATTAGCTATCTCACAGACTTCCTCGAAGATATAGACAGCGCAGAAGCCAATGCGCAGAAGTATTGCAAGATGGTCTACGAGGGTCACTGGCCAGACTATCAGCAGACCTACGACAAGTTCTGTAACGGCCCCAAGTGGAACGGGGAATAACAATGGACAAGAGCAAGGTCATTGATAAGATCAAGAAGTGCATGGCGTTGGGGAACAGCTCCAATGCGAACGAGGCTGCCGCCGCGTTGCGCCAAGCACAGAAGATGATGAACGCTCACGGGCTGAGCGAAGGCGATATCGAAGGTTCGAATTACAAGAACGAAACCGTCGAATGCCCAATCCAGGCCAACAAGAAGACGCCTGTCCACCTGAGCAAGTTTGTCGGGATCATCATGAAGGCTTTCCAGGTGAAGGCCGTGATCGAGACCAACGTGCGCGTCTCTGATGCGAGTTACCGCATCCGGTACTTCGGCCCAAACCATCGCGTGACGATGGCGGCATACGCGCATGTGGTCATCTTCCGCGGAATGGAAGCTGCTTGGCGGGATCACCTCAAGGCTGACCCGTCCTACAAGGGCGTCCGCGGGGCGCGTCTATCCTTCATGGTGGGCTGGCTTTCCGAGATTTCTTCCAAGGTGGAAGCTATCGGCTGGCCCGAGGGAGAGGAAGAACGCACCGAGATGATCAAGAGCGAATTTTACGGCAAGGATCTTATCAAGGCCAAGCCGAGAAGTTATTCGCTTTATGGTGGCATTGCCGCCAGAGGAAAAGCGGCTGCCGCTGACTTCAACATCAACCGCCCAATGAACGGCGAACAACAAAGGAGGCTCACGTGATTGATCTATTTACAGAAAGCGAAGTGCGCCGTGCGCAAGCCGTCTTGAAAGACGGTGGCGTCGTCAACCAAAAGTTGTATAATGTTGTTACCGAAAAGGTTATGCAGCGTATCGACGAACAAACCGGGCAGCAGAACGACCGGCGCTACATGACCTATCGACTGGAGTACATCGCTGCCACGCACCGAAATAAGTCAGCCCAATGACCACAAACAACATCAAAGCATTCGAGCAAGATTTCAAAGCAGCGTGCATCAAACACGGAGTAGTCGCTGCCTTTGTGCTGCTGGAGTACACCGACGCCAAAGGCTCGATGCTGATGGTCGGTGGATGCACCGAGCTAAGTGACTTTATCGAACGCAGCCTGTTGCCGAATACGGTTGAGGCAAGGGAGAACAACCACTAATACCTTAGCTTGAGCGAATTGCTAGGCTGCATCCACGAAGGACGAGGCAATGATTTGGTACGACTCACACCCAAGGCACGGCGAAGGCGTAACAATGTACGAAGGCACGCGCCACGACAAAGACCCAACGACGTTCCGCAGTTTCGAGAAAGCCAAGCGCGCAGCAAAGGCGCGCATAGAAGCTGATTTGAAGCAGTTGAAAGACGAACTTGACGTGCTGGAGGGGCTTACCCAAGCCACCTGTCGGCGTGTGAGGAACCCATTTTGGTGACGCCTAACGCCTGAGTTAAGCCGCGCCGTGAAACGGCGTCGGCTTGAATGAATAGTTAGGTTGCAGGATAACTTGGAGGCATGAAATGGCTGGGCTTGCGCGAATCTGCAAGATGTACGGCGGCATGGAAATCAACGGCAAGAAATATGTGTGGGACTACGCGCGCGACGAGGCAGTTCCGGAGGATGAAATGCCGACCGGCTCAGAGCGCCACCGAGATAGCGAGAAAGCGAAGTTCAAGGCATTGCAACAAGAAATCGACGCTGTGCGACCTGCAACCTAACGCCTGAGTTAAGCCGCCCTGCTGAACGGCGGCAATCGAGCACGAACATACCTGAAAAATTTGCCGCCGTGAAGCAGGGTCGGCTTGAATTAATGGTTAGAACTCATGCGCTTGAACCCACGAGGATTCCATGCGGATTGAAACGATAGGCAACGCAACGCTGTACCTGGGCGATTGTCGTGAAGTCCTGCCGACGCTGCCGAAGGTCGATGCCGTAATCACTGATCCGCCTTTCGGCGTTGGTTTCAAGTATGAATCGCACGACGACAGCCCAGATGGGTACATAGACTGGCTCTGGCCCGTGATTGAGGAAGCCGAGGCGCTCTGCAACCCAGGCTCGCCTGTCTTTGTTTGGCAGTCCGGCACAAACCTGCGGCGGCTTGCCGCGTGGTTCCCACGCGAGTGGCGGCTCTTTGTTGCGGCGAAAAACTTTGTCCAGATGCGGCCAACGGCAATGCAGTGGTCGTATGACCCAGTTGTGTGCTGGTGGACGCCGGGCGAAAAGCCGTGGTCACAAGGCACCGCGAACCGCGACTTCTTTGTTGCTAATACCGCGCCCGTTGTTGCGTCACCACTGAACATTGAAAAGCAGCACCCATGCCCGAGGCCGCTGGACTTGCTGCGGCACATTGTTGGGCAGTGGGTTAAGCCGGAAACAGTGGCTCTGGATTTGTTCATGGGTTCCGGCACAACGGGAGTGGCAGCCGTGACGCTGGGCCGTGGATTTATTGGAATTGAGAAAGAACCAAAATACTTCGACATCGCCTGCCGCCGTATCGAGGATGCGCAGCGGCAGGGAAGGCTGATTGCATGAGTTCTAACGCCCGAATTGAGCCGGGCCGCTGCGAGTGAACAGAACCGCCGAGGCAATGATGCGGCCTCGGCTCAAATGAGTTGTTAGCTGCGGAGCTACAAGTGATCCTAAAAATCATCTACTGGATTCTCCGACTGTTTGCATGGCCGTGGGCAGTGCGGAGTGTTGAGCGGTGGCCGGCAGCGCCGCGATTAACTGCCGGACGACAACAACACCGGATGCGCCGGAAAGCACCGCGAGCGAAGGGCGCACGTATGGGCTACACGGCCGAGATTGATTCACGCTGCGGATGGCCGGCTTCGGTCGGCCATCCTTTGAGCAGCTAACGCCTGAATTAAGCCGCGCCGCGAAGTGGCGTCGGCTTGAATGAATTGTTGGACGGCACGCCACAGGAGACAGCATGTACGAAACAATCCCTACAGAAAGGCTGCGCCGGCAGGAGGCTGCCGTGCATGACTTGGCGCTCGAATTAATGCTGATCCCCAACCGCGAAGCCGACGCCAACCTTCTATCGCGTGAAGCCAAGGCCATGCGCGATGAGCTGGATCGACGCGGCAGCATAGTGCCGCCCAACGCCTGAATTAAGCCGCTGCGCTGCGGCAGGACACACATACAGAGCCAAGTCGAAGCGCAGTCGGCTTGAATGAATGGTTAGCCGTCACGAACGGCACCGGAGAGCGAAATGTTGAAATCTGAACTTATCAAGGCGCTCGCGCAGTTTGACGATGACGAGGTTGTGGTCTGTGCTGACGAGGCCAGTGTTTGGGACAACATCGAGGAAGTGAGGCGGGTGAACGGAACGCCGACCATTGTTTTCGGTGGCGGTTCGCCTTTCAGCGACGAATGACGGCTAACGCCTGAATTAAGCCAATAACCAGTTATAGGCTGCGCCCAACTTTACCCGCTAGGGTAGTACAGCCCACCAGTTAGGCGCGCCCTGCGCAACGCGCTAGCCCTTGAACGCATACGTCAAACTGCGCGTTATACCTTACACCCATGTCCCAACTGAAGTCTGTCGCTTATCTGTAGACGTATTCAGGTCGCGCGCGTATGTCCAGACGGGGGCAGTGATGAACTTCCAGACATCCGCAGCGGTACACAGCGCCACTTTTCCCTCCTGCCCAGCCCAAGCGCCCGTCGCGGTCGCGGCAGGAATCCAACGCTTGCCGACATCACCCGCAACAGTGGTCGGTGGCGCGGTCAACGCCATGGATTGTACCACCAGCGGTGACAGTGCGTCGATGATCTGGACTGCCTCGTTGTAGGCGATACTAATATCAGTTGCCCCAGCAGGAGCAGTCGGAAGTGCAAGGTTGGGGGTTGCCATTGTGGAATCCTCAGGTAGCCAGAGCGGTGGAATATGGGCCTTCGCCAGTGATCGAGTTCAGCCCGCAAACCTGCACAGTGATACTGGTCGGCGCTGAGCTGTAGGTTGCAATCATTGACGTTGTGTCGATGGTGTGACCGTCACTGAACTTGACGCGATAGCCAGTGAAGTATTTGGAGTTGTACGGCGCTGTGTCGAACCCGAGCCGCGCAGCGCCAACCCACGTCACAGTGACATTGTTGCTGCCGTCGCGGGTGGATGTGACGTTGCTGACTGGGAACTCAGTTTGGCTCACACCTTCATCGAACAGGTAGGCGGTAGGCGTTGTCTCATCAGAGGTTCGCCCGAGGCTGACCGGCTTGTACCACAAATCAGTGCCGAGGAAAGTGCGATCAATTGGCGCGAAGATGACGCCGCCATCCAGCAGCACAAACCGCGTGTCTTGCGGCCACGTATCTGCGACTGTATAGAACCGCCCACGGTACAGCCCCTCCAGTCTATAGTGGTACACACCGTCAGTGAGGTCGAGCAGCGTTGGCGTGGTAAACTGGAGCACCTCATCGCCAATCACGCAGAGGTTCTTGCGTTGCATGATTTGGTCGTGGGTGACTCCGGTCAGCGGGAAGTTGACTGTGACTTCTACTGTCTGCGAGCTGGGTGACGCTGCGCCAGCAGGCTCAGCAAGCAGCGCAGTCACTGTGTCGCCGATAGTGCAGGCCACTTCACTCTGGAAGGCTTCGGAATAGGATGCGCCCTGATCATAGGACGCAAGCAATTGATATCCGCTCCAGCCTGACGATTGACCACAGGCCGCCACTGCAAGCCCAAGCTCGTCATTGCCAGACAGGATGACAGGGATGTTCAGAATCTCAAATCGTGTTTCCCCGATGATGCCGGGGGTAGTGGAGACTGGCGGGGCAAGAGCGTTGCCGAGTAGAGCTG
>JAFEAR010000253.1 GCA_018266335.1 Bdellovibrionales bacterium | reverse complement strand
TGCGAAAAAAGAACAGCTGAGCGAGAAGCCATTTTCCAAACGTTAGAGCGATTTTCGCTCATAACACGAACCAAGGGCCCCTTGGTGCTTCCGCCCAAACCGGAAGTAATTACGTGAACACCACATCCTCGCGGCGAATGCCGGAGCGGTCAAACCGCCGGGAGAAACCGATTTAAAATCCATCGCTAACCAGTTCAGCGGCATATCGGCCCAACCTCAAGAATCGGCCCCAAATGCCGATAGTATTCATTAGGATGGTGAGTGGGTGGCTAAAGTGGCGATCAATTCTTTGGGCGCTGATGTTTTGCATCTGGCAAATGGACACAGCGTTTTCTGCCGCCCCTTCTGACGAACAGCTGACGGAACCACCTGTTCTTGACTTCGAATCTTGCCGACGGACCTCTTGGCCGATTTCAACAGCAGCTCAGTTCCCGCCAAAACCAAAAGACCAAGGAAAATGGAAGACCTGTTACAGCCATAGCTTCATTAGTTTGCTTGAGTCATTCGCCTACCGAAAGTCTGGCGAACACCTGGAGTTTTCGGCGGAGGCCGCCGCTTGCCAATACCTGAACACTTTAAAACCAAGCGAAATAGGTCAACGCGCTAGCCATGTGGAGCTATATGGAGATGAAGCTCACCTTGTGGACAGAGGAATCCCCGAAAATCTATTCAAAGAATTCGTACGCGAACCATGGCCCATAACCTATGAGGACACGAACCTTAAGTCCAAACTTCGTACGCAATTTGAACTGCTGGACAAGCAGGCAAAACAAGGTGGTGTCAATTCCGTTAATTTAATTTGCCAAACCTTGAAGTCAGGAAAACAAATATGCGAGTCCGGTAAAACCAGAACGCTCGATCCCAATTTCTTTGCCGACATGCAAATCGAGGAGTTTTCACTTGCGGCGGGAGAGCGAATGTTTTTAACCACAAAAAAAATTTTTTCCGCCTATCGAAGTAGAAACCAATCGGATTTTGAACGAGCCATGGCAGACTGTATGGGCGCCTCTAAGGAGCTCAGGCAAAGTATTCGTGATCACCTTTGTGCCGGCCTTCCCATGTTGGCTACCCTTAATAAAATTGGCGGCATTGAAATAGCTTCGATCGAATCACAGAAATACACTCGATTTCCTGGAGATTTCACGATTCATGCCGTTGTGTTAACCGGGATGCAAACAGATCAAGACACGGGCCATCAGTATTTCATATTTCAAAATTCGGAGGGACAGGCTCACGCAAAAATTCGACTGCCCGTCGAAGAAGCCTGCCAAATTGGCTCTCCACTCTGGGTGACATCATCACCAGACCGTCAGAGAAAAATTCGAATGACTATTTTGCCGGATCATCAACCGGAAAATCAATCTGTTCACTAGCAGTGATCCCCCCTTTCGTCTAAACACGGCAATTCTTTTGACGCCCGAATAGATAGTCTTCCATGCTACCGTTGCAGGAGAGAGAAGGAAAACTTACAAATGAATTGCATTCATATAAAAAGTTTCGTTACTCTAGCCAGCGTAGTGGCATTCGTTCCCGCCCTGGCCCAAACAACACCCAACATTCACGGACTGCAGGCGGAGACGCCTCAATTCGACACCTACACCCCTCCGCCTCCTCGCAAACCCACCCTTCTTACCGGATCGCTCTCGGTCGCCCAGGCCTCCGCTTTGGAATCAAATTTGGATTGGAAAGGTTGGGCTAAAAGGTGCGCTTCAGCCTTGAGCTACATAACCTCTCACTCCATTGCCTACGAAGCAGATAAGGGCGATTCCTACGAAATTATCATTTTCCCATTCGGACTTATGACCACCCGACCACCTGAATTTCGAGACATCGTGCGCGGTTATCGATGCCCGCCCTTTCCCGAGGGTAGTGCTGTGCAGAGAATCGTTATAAGAGGCACCACTATTGAAGGCAAAGTCAATCAAAAGGAGAATGAGACTTCTTTCATAAAGCAAACCCTCGAAAACACAACGGTGGATCAGGAGAAATAACACCATGAGACTTCAATTTCAGATACTAACTCTTGCGTGCTCCCTCCTATGCGCTTCTCAAAGTCGTTCGGCGTCAATTGCTATTGATGCTGAATCAATAACTTTCCGCCAGAACAACTACGCTCTGCAATCTGCCCTTCAGGCTTCAATGAAAACCTGCCAGAGCTCTCACAGAGAGGACCTCCTGCAAATATTTGAACTGATTCAAGCGCTCGAAGAAATTCCTTTCGAACCGAAAATATCCGAAAGCTTACTGGCAAGGCAAAGAGACCTTCAGGCAGTCGTAGCTTCTGCAAAATCGGACTCAAGCCCAGACTGCCTTCGCTTGCTACAAGAAACCCGAAGCGCCTTTTCAGTTTATTTAGCTTCATCGCTTCCGGCGAACCCAACGTACGCATTTCAAAAAGAGAAAAACCCTGTCAGAATTCCAAAAGCAACAACGCCCCCAAATACGAAGAGTCCTTTTGAACAGCTACAGGATTTGGTTGGAAAAAGCGCAAAGTTTGCAGAAATCACCCACTACAAAGAAACTCTCTCAAGATATGCCTTTCGGGCCATTCCAGAAAATGCAGATACTCCATGCCGTATAGAGTTTGGCACCACTAAAGATGGAAAAATCACGTTTGTACGGCAGCTTCAACACAGCAGCTACCATATACAACCTTCAATTTCTTTCATCTCAAAAGACGGAAGCACTGACATGTCCGGAACAATACTAACTGTTCACGAAGGACACCTTGCCCTAGAGGAGTGGGGAGGTACTCCCAGTAAAGTCCTAACAAGATGGACTTTCCTTACAAATCCGGACGGATCTCTTGAAAAAGTGGTCCGCCACGACGTGACTGAAAAAGCCAAGAGCTTTCCCAAAATTGCCTGCAAAGTAATTCAATTCAAAACTTTCGCAGACCAACCCGAATCTTCCATCGAGGCTCCGCACCTAGATCACTGAAAGAGGCCTGTCTTTTAGCGAACGCACTTCACATTTTCAGTATTGAATTGCTTCGAAGCGCGAGCCTCCGCAGCATAAGAAACCTGGCCGACATACTCACCGTCTCTCATATCGGTTTCAATCAAAAGCACATTGTAGTTGCTGTCTTTATCCACAACACGCACAAACAAGTGATTTTTACTGAGCCAAAAGCCAGCAACACGGGCCTTAGAGAATTTAGCGTTATCCACGGGATCGGCCGAAGAACTAAGGTCAATGTCGCCACGAAGAGTGTCAGCCGCCCCCACGGGAATTGTAATCGTATAGAGATCAGACTGGCACTCGATACCAGCCGAGGCCACCTTACGTTGTCCGGCTTGCGATATTCCCGTCGACAGAACTGCGACTAAGCATGTAATTTTTGAGATCTTCATATAGGTCCTCCATTCGAACGACAGGAGACAAAATATCTCCGACAAATATCAAGCCTAGCGTTAGTTTTTCCAATTAAAAGACTGGTCCCCAAAAAAAGCGTTCAATTTGCTATTTGAACATATTGTTCATATTTATACCTTGTTCGAGAAATTTGAAAAAGCTAGCCAATGAAGCCATGACCAACGAACAGCACGAGGTGTTTTGTATTCTCAATGAAGAGCTTGTACGCATCCGTTCACTCAATCCATCGTATTCTCTGCGAGCATATGCACGCCGACTAAAAATGCCCGTCTCAGCGCTGTCGGCCATCATGAACGGGCGTTCCCCCATCACTCGCAAGAGCGCAGAACGGATACTTAAAAACTTATATGTAGAGCCGAACCGAATCGAAAAAATTCTCAGTGGGCTTAGGAATCGGACCGACAAAAAGAAGTTCGAGTATATCGACGCTCAAAAAGATAGCTTTCGAGCGATCGACATGGATCAGTTTCATTTGATTGCCGATCCCTTCTATTTTACCGTGCATTCACTGGCCGGCACGTATGATTTTCGCAGCAAACCCCAATGGATTGCTAAGCGCCTGGGGATTCGCATTTCGGAAGCTAAAAATGCACTTGTACGCCTCACACGCCTAGGCATGCTCAAAAAAAATAAAAATGGGGAGTACCGTCCAACTGGAACACAATTTAAAACTAGCTCCGGAATCCCTAATGTTTACATTCGAAAGCATCACCTCCAAAGTCTTTCTATGGCCCAAAGCGCGATGGAGGAAGGAGCCTTTGATTCGTGCGATTTTTCATCTATGACTATGGCCATTAATCCAGAGAAGTTAGCTGAAGCGAAACGTATGATTTGGGAGTTTAGAAAGCAACTCAGCGAATTTTTAGAGTCGGGCAAGAAAGCAGAGGTCTACAAAGTATGCGTGCAACTGTTTCCGGTGTCGCGAAAGACAAAATGAACAACACGCTCCGCAGATTTTTTTTAGGAAGTTGGCTAGCTTTTTCGTTTCTGGCTTGGGGTGGAAACGACGTAGGACACGGCGGAGGAGCCTGGGTCAAAAGAGACTCTGCCGGTAATGTCATTGACGCTCAATTTTTGGACCTGTGGGAAGGACCCGTGCTCGAGGGTCTCACCATGCTCAAAAGCCAGGATAATCAAGCCAAACAAATCGAAGCCGCATTAGTCAAATTAGATCGCTGGAATCCTGCTTTCTCCGAACAAGTTCGGCGCGAATACAATGACTTGTCGAAGATTCTCATTTATCTACCGCCCGACGTGGGGCTTGCTGCTCCGACAGACATCAATAGCGATCTCACTTATCGGGGGTACCAGCTTGAAGGAGTGGCTCAGTACCGGGAAGCATCGAGCAGCTCTCCTGAACGCCAACTACTGATAAACTCCGAACTTTTAAATCGCCTGCCCCCGCGCGACCAAGCGGCCCTTTGGATTCACGAAGCAGTGTACAAGGTCCTGCGTGACTGGCCCAATCGCGACGCCGATTCGGTCCGCACTCGGCGCCTCGTAGCCCGGTTGTTTTCAACCACTCAGCCAGCATCGGTATTTGAGGGTATGGCCCAAGCACCGGGCTTAGAGTGCAGCCTTAGCCACGAGGACAATGGAACCTATTTTTCTTTTCCCAGGGGAGCCTATTTTTTTAGGAAAGAAAACTCGATTCGTATCTATACCGCCCTGAACAAAAACGGGTGGAATTTTGGACCTTCGAGTTGGACCCTAGAGGGGGAGGAGAAGCCTTCCACCATTGACCTATTTTTCGCCAAAAAGCGAATCGACCTCAACGACCTCTCAGGAACTATAAATCGCATATACGGACACAGCTACGGCACTGTGGGAGCGAGCACCTTAAGCCAAGGGGCACGGGAGGAATTCGAACTTTCCATGGTTCCACGCGAAGGCGGCACAAGTCTCCTTGCAGGCAAATTGCTGCTGGGAGAATCCGACTCGCAGAACGACGCAGAATTTATTCTGTCGTACTGCGAGTCACTTTAGCCATTCACAAAAATCGCTTAACGCAGTTCAGGCCAACAACTCAGCGAAGCCATGAAGGGCGCACCTGTAGGACTTTGCGCAGCTGAATCGTAACGCAAGACCGTCTGCATGGGCGTGTTCAACGTAGTCATGTATCCCAGGCGATAGCCCGGACGTTTATAAATGCTCGCCATAAGCCAGCCGTCCGGCAAATACGAGAGCTGCATAAGGTAGCCCGTGGTGTACTCAACCCAGCTCACCGAGTTGCGATCCTTCGGAAGGTTGATAATGAAGTTGCCCGACGCAACGAAAGCGTCGCGATCATCGGGCGTGCGCTCGTCGACCGTGTACAAACAAGCGAACACGGTTTTGGGCTTCGGCACTGGAGCCGGCGTTGCCGCCTGCGCATAAGAAGCCGAAACAAGGGTTACTACTGCCATTAAGGACTTCAACATGGGCGAGAATTATAACCAAAACAACGCAATGCGTCAACATTGGTTTACACCTATAAATCCAACTACTTTTGGCGTCTAACCAGAACTCCGTTGCCAGTTATTAACCACCATTTCACACTCACCACGAGAGAATTTAGCGATAATAAGCCTATGAAGAAAACGCTAATGAATGATTCCATGAAGGCCGGCGGATACAGCCAGGAAGAGGCTTATTTCCACAAGGACAACCACGAGAAGATTCTGGCCCTTCGAAAGGCACGCAAAGGCAAAGATGCCAAATCCATCGAACAAAACCAAGACCCAGCTTCCAACCCAGGCGATGGCGCCCAGGTCATTCCTTTCCCACAAAAAAACAAAAAAGCCGCCTAACCCCCTCGAGACTTACCGCGAATCGCATCGACATCCGCTCAACCGGGCTCTGCACTCGGTCGGCATTCCGCTGATTGTCGTTTCGGTGCTGCTGGCCTTCTTTGCCTGGAAGTGGGCTCTGGGACTCTTTGTCTTCGGCTGGCTCCTGCAATTCGCAGGGCATGCAGCCGAAGGCAAAGCGCCCGTATTCCTGCGCCATCCAAAATATTTATTCGTGGGCGTTTATTGGTGGGGCAGAAAAATGCTGGGCCGGGAACTCCCCGGCCCCGAAAATCAAACACCTCGAGCGAAGTAAATTATGCCGCGCCCAACCAAACTCGCGTATCGAGTGCGGCTTGGGGCTGACCATGCATCATGCGCTGAAGGAAAGTGGGAATCGGCTCGTTGCCTTTGCGCACGCGATTCTGCTGCAATTTTTGCTGCAATTTCTTGATGCCTTCCAATTCAGCCGGCCCCATTTGTACTTTTTGCGCCACCGCCCACTGCGGAGCCACTTCGGCAAAGGCCTTGCCACGGTAGGCCGCATCGCTCGACGTGATCACACGATCACCCGAGGTGCCCTCCCATAAACGCGCGTAGTACGAAAGGTGCGTGCGCGGAATGTCTTCCATTTGCCCTTTGATTTGGGCTGCAGCAAAGGCGGGCACTTTGGTTTTGATTTCAGCCCCCGCTTCCACGATGCCGGATTTATTCGCCGTGCCCGAGCGCGCAATATTTACAATCGGCGCCGAGCTCAATTTGCCGGCAATGATGCGCTCGGCTTCGGCCGCGGCCGAAGGACCATCGGTCAAAATGAGCATGGGTTTGCTGTCGGCAAAAATTTGCTTCAACACGTACTCACGGTAGCCGTTGGTCTGGTTCATGATTTGCTGCCAATCGCTGGCGCTATCAAAACCAAAGGGCGCCGTCTTGAGCACCAAGTATTGATCGCCCACACCCAGGTCGCTCATGAGTCCGTGCAAGTACTGACCGCGAGTGCCGGTCAGAGCGCGCGCCGTAATCAAATCGTCGTAGCCATCGGGATCAGCAATAATGAGTACCTTCGGATTTTTAAAGGTGCCGCGGTAATGGCCGTAATCGCCGTTCACCGCGTGACTCTTGATAAGCGCCGTAGGGATGTTGTCCTTCATGGCGCGCGCATATTTTTCGCCCGGGCCGGAATCGAAAATATAGCGAGTGGTAGCCAAGCGCGGACGCGCCGTCCACATTTCTGCCGCATCCGGAAAATGCGCCGGTTTAGCATCGGTCATGGCCTTGAGCGTCGCTTGATCGAAGTTCGCTTTATCGCGCGTGCCGAACACAATCACGTTGCGGTTCAAACGCGAGGCCGACGAAACGTCCACCATGCGCGAAGCCGGAGCGCCGAAATCGTAGTACTCCGGGCCCATGTCCGAGCGTCCGTACTTATACGATTCGCCGGCCGCAAAGGTGTTGCGGTAAGCATTGTCGGCGGGAATAACCCAGCCCTTCGCCACGTAGGGTTTGATGTCCTGCAAGGCGGCATCCACTTTTTGCGACGCTTCCTCGGGTTTCATCGTGCTGAGCGCACTGGGGTGCGGCAACTGCACCACTAGAATGTCGTGATCAATGGTGAAGTCGTTCGAGAGCTTCAGCCCTTTGAGCGACAGGGTCTTTTGACCATTGATCATCATTTGTTGATCCATATCGAAGCCACCGATTTGGGCCGGATGAATCACGCCATTATGCGCTGGGCCTCCTTTGGAGAAAACCATTTTGCTCTTCCACGTGCTGAGGCTTGTTTTAAGTGCGTCTTGCGCGGCCTTCAGGTCTTCGCCTTCGGGCATGGTGTAGTTGGGCGTGCGGCCCAAAATTTGCGGATACAAATCTTTGCCGTCGGCATCGACCGGCACGGGCACTTCGTTGTTGCCACCGGCGCTCACGAGCGCCACTTCGGGCACTTGAATTTTGGCCATGTCGGCCGCCGAGTTACGCGCACCCACCTGACCGCCCTTGCTAATCACAAAGGAGGCCGCAGCATCGCGGGCCGCACCACCAAAGAGCACAATCATTTTGAGTGAGTCACGGTTGTTGCGAATGATCCATTCAATGAGTTGGTTGCGCCACTGCGCAATGGGGCTGTCGATATCGTGGGTCATGAGCCAGAGCGGATTATCCACCACTCCGCCAAGCATGAGCGCGTCGCCGTTCGCCGTTTGGCGAATCATGGGCGTATCGAAAGCGCCGTACTGGCCCTTAATCGTAAAGGCGTAAGTGTTAATGAAGGCCGCGCTGTAATCCACGCCAAAATGTTTGGCGAGATCCTGCGCCCGACCGCCAAAACCGGCCGTAGCCGGACGTCCGGCGGCTTCGGCGATGTGCGTGCCGTCCTGGCCAATGAACAGGATTTTTACGCTGTTAGGTCTTTGCAGCATGCGCCAGGGGATGGGTCCGTAGGCCGGACGAAATTTTTGGTCGCCCATGATGGCTTCCGAAATTTCGGGGAACGAGGGGATACCCGCGTTGATATCGATCAGCTTACGCCCCATGGGCGTCGCAGGGTCGGGGCCCGCGTCGTAGGACCAGGGCACGATCACCGTGGGAGCCGCAACGGAGGCCGGGTCGCGCGTGGAGGAGTCTTGGGAAGCGCAGCCTAAAAGCCCGCCCAGCAACCCACCGAGCATCCAAGGTGCCTGTTTAAACAAAAGCTTACGACGAAAATACATACGAGACCTCCCTAGCAAGAATTATCGAGAACCCCGGGGTGAATAACAAGGATAGGGCACCGATTAACTCGGCTTTGCCCTACGCGTTAGTCGTTTTCTTGCGCCTGCACAGGCAACGCCGGACTACATTTAATCTGCCAAAATATTGACTGAGTCCCCTCAGCTACTGAGATAGAGCGCGATGCGGGCTACTTCACCTCAAGATTATCGCAAACTTCTGGCTCGTGAATTCACCGTCCGCCGCGCAAAGAATCCACGTTACTCCCTCCGCGCCTTCGCCCGTTTCTTGGAGGTCACGCCCGCCACCCTCAGTAAAGTGCTCAACAAAAAGCGGGGACTCTCCATCGACGCTGCACTTAAAATTTCGGAGAAGCTGCAGCTCGATGCGAATCTACAACGAACATTTTTAGATTCGGTCGAAAGCCTTCACGCCCGCAGCCACGTGGCCCGCTCCGCTGCGCGCCTGCGATTGCACAAAAACGATGCCGGGCCCTTTCACGCTTTAGATTCCGACTCGCTCGCCATTCTGGCTAGCTGGCGAGCTTTTGCCATTTTGGAACTCATTAGCCTGCCGCAGTTTGCGGGCGGAGCGAAGGAAATAGCTCAACGTTTAAAACTCGATGTCGGGTTCGTAGAAGAAACACTTCTGCGGCTTATGCGCGTGGGCTTACTGGCGTGGAGTGGCGGCGCCTATCAGGCCACCCATTCAAAAACTTGGGGCCCGGACGATGTTCCCGACCCCACGATTCGCAGCTACCAGCGCGATTTACTCCAGCAGGCAACGCTTGCCCTGGAGCAAGTTCCCCAAGAAGCGCGCGATGTCTCTTCGCTGGTTTTCGCCGCCGAGAAGGAGCGCCTGCCCGAAATGAAGGCGTTTCTTCGGCGCATGCACAAAGAATTTTACGAGGAGTTCGGAAACACTCCCCAGAGGGACACGGTCTACGGACTTGCGATTCAATGCTTTCCGTTGAGCCAAATTGAGGATGCAAAATGAAGAAGTATTTTTTCGCCACCCTCGCGTTGGCCGGAACCGTAGCGCAAGCGGGGCACTTTGTTGGCAACGGCAGCGATAAACATGCCTTCACGGACGACAGTGCCTGGTTCAACCGCTCCTTTGGCCCTGCTCCGACTGTAAAAGTATGCATCCGCCGCGATCCGCTCTTTCCGATTTCCGCGGGCGTCGCTCAGAACATATTTTCCGACAGCGTGCGGATTTGGAAAAAATATGTCGCCGAACATTTTATCGAACGCCAATTGCCGAACTTCTCCTTTCTTACTGACTGCAATGGCACCGAGCAGTTAACTATCTACTTAGGATCCACTACACCGCAAACCGCGGCGGCCAAACGTAAGTACATTAACCCCGAGGCCTTCGCGGAACTCCTTAACCTGGATCCCTCCGGCGACAAGAGCCGTGGCTTCTTGTGGTTTGCGCCTTCGACGGCCGACAATGCCTGGAACACCGAACGCCTAGGCGCACTCATGCTGCACGAGCTGGGACACGTTTTTGGCTGTGCACACGTGGATGGCACCATCATGGCGGAGGACATCGAGTCCTTCGTGTTTGCACCGCCGGCCGAACCCAGCGATCCCACTCCCCACCTCTTCAATCGTATCGACTGGAGTCACGAACTTGTGCACGCTAAACGCGGCGCACGTACCTGGATGGGCGACCCGCAAGGTTCACAAGAAACATCACTCAGTTTCGGTCTGGAGCGCCTTCTGGGCCAAGCGATGCCGACCGATAAGCTCGCCATCACTCTCCGCCAAGAAGATCCGGCCCAACGCCCCGAGGCCATTCAAGAACTCACGCTCACCTATTCGTCGGGCACCCTTCAGCATCGCTTTCCTCTCCGCTTCGATGGTCTTTGGATTAGCGATCCGTACGTAGGTGTGGACGAATTTAAAACTCTCTTCACCAACAACAATGCCATCATGATGCTACGCCGAGTCTCCTATGCGGACTATTACGTTGGCAGCCTCCAGGACGAAGCAGGCAAGCAGCACGTCATTTTGCTGGAATACAATCGCGCGCGGCCCGTGGTCACGCCGCACGTGGCGTCGCGTTCGGGCCCCATCCAAATCTACCTTCTGGATAGCGAGCCCAGTTCCATCAATGGCCAGCGCAAGACCCTGATCTTCTCGGCGAAAGTGTTGTCCGATCTCTAGGGAATTAAGTTTTGTCCCCGAGTCGGGTATCCTGGAGGAATGGGGCGAGCCGAAGAGAACCGTAACCACGTTGCCATTGCGGTCCTCATTCTATGCTCTTGGCTAGTTTACCTTCCCGGATTTTCCGGTGTCTTCGTGTTCGACGACGCCGAACACATCGTTAACAATCCGGCACTGCACTCCCTTTGGAGCAGTCTGTGGGCGCCGATCAACGCCACTCGGCCCCTCGTGGGCGCCAGCTTCGCTCTGAACTACACACTGGGGGGCATCGCCCCCTTCGGCTACCACGTGCTGAACTGGATCATTCACACGCTCACGGCAATTCTGGGCTTTACTTTAGTTCGCTTCACGCTCCAGAATTCGCGGCGGACTACCCGCTGGAGTGAGCAAGCCACCCCTCTCGCCTTTGCCGTTGCACTCCTCTGGACGGTGCATCCACTCAATGTGCAAGCAGTCACCTACGTGACCCAGCGTTTTCAATCGCTCATGGGGTGCTTTTACTTGCTAACGCTCCTGGGCGCCGCGCGCGCCTTTGCTCAGCCCTCGCAACGCCGATGGACCGTAGCCACGATTACGGCCTGCTGGTGCGGAGCGCTCTGCAAGCAGGATATGGTCACAGCCCCCCTCGCCGTTCTCGCTTACCAGTCGTTGTTCTTT
>JAFEAR010000252.1 GCA_018266335.1 Bdellovibrionales bacterium | reverse complement strand
GCCTGTGGGAATCCCGAATCGTAACCATCAGAATTTGTGTTTGCGGGCAGCTTGAAAAGATGGGTACCCTGGAATTGGAAATTTCCGTCAGTACCTATTAAGACATGCTCACAACAAAAGCAGACCCTTCGGTAGATCTCAATCCCCAGGAAACCAGCGAATGGCTGGAAGCCCTGGATGAGATCGTAGCGGACGCAGGCTCCCCTCGAGCTACGTTCCTGATTTCACAGTTGTTGGACCGCGCTGCGTCGCACGGTGTGACGTCTCCGCTCCGCCGCAACACCCCCTACCGCAATACGATCCCTGTCAACCAACAGGTGCCGTATCCGGGTGATCTCGCTCTCGAGCAACGTATCCGCGCCATTCTACGCTGGAATGCGATCGCGATGGTTGTCCGGCAGAACAAGTACGACCCCAATATCGGCGGCCACATCTCGACTTACCAGTCGCTCGCCACGCTCACCGAAGTCGCCACCAACCACTTCTTCCGCGGCTCCTATGGAGACCAGCCCGGCGACTTTGTCTATTTCCAG
Source organism: Bdellovibrionales bacterium (assembly GCA_018266335.1). The sequence goes on along the minus strand of JAFEAR010000252.1, from coordinate 4,769 downwards.
GGCCATGCCTCGCCCGGCATGTACTCGCGCGCCTTCCTCGAAGGCCGCCTCACCGAGGAACACCTCAAGAATTTCCGCCACGAACTGCGCGATACCCCGGGCCTTTCGTCCTATCCGCACCCGTGGCTGATGCCCGATTTCTGGCAGTTCCCCACCGTTTCGATGGGCCTCGGTCCGATCAACGCGATCTACCAGGCGCGCTACATGCGCTACCTCGAAAATCGCGGGTTGATCCCCAAAACCGATCGTAAAGTGTACGCCTACCTGGGCGACGGCGAAACCGACGAGCCGGAAAGCCTGGGCGCGCTCAGCATCGCCGCCCGCGAAAAGCTCGACAACCTGATCTTTATCGTCAACTGCAACCTGCAGCGTCTCGACGGCCCGGTCCGCGGCAACTCCAGCATCGTGCAGGAGCTCGAATCCGTGTTCAACGGCGCCGGCTGGAACGTCATCAAATGCCTGTGGGGCAGCGATTGGGACGAACTGTTCGCCCGCGACCACAAGGGTCTCTTGCTGAAGGCCATGTCGGAAACCGTTGACGGCGAATACCAGGCGCTCAAGGCGCGTGGCGGCAAAGCCATCCGCGAGGAATTTTTCGGCAGGGATCCGGAACTTCTGGAAATGGTGAAGGACAAGTCGGATGACGATCTGGCCCGTCTGCGCCGCGGCGGCCACGACCCGGTGAAGGTCTATAACGCCTACAAGCGCGCCCATGAAACCAAGGGCATGCCCACCGTCATCCTCGCCAAAACCATCAAGGGCTTTGGCATGGGCGAAGCGGGCGAAGGCCGCAACGTCACGCACAACCAGAAGAAGCTGAACGAAGACGAATTGCTGTACATCAAGCAGCGTTTCGACATTCCGATCCCGGATGAATGCGTCCACACGCTGTCGTTCTACAAGCCGTCCGAAGACACACCCGAAATGCACTATGTCCGCGCCCGTCAGCAGGCGCAGGGTGGTCCGGTACCGGCCCGCAAAGTGAATTTCCCCAAGATCACGGCGCCCCCGCTGGAAGCGTTTGCGGATTCGCTGAGCGGCTCCAAGGGCCGTGAAGCGTCTACCACCAGCGCGTTCGTCGCCATTCTGAAGAACCTCATGAAAGGCACGGATATCGGCAAGTACATTACGCCGATCATCCCCGATGAGGCGCGCACCTTCGGCATGGAGTCGATGTTCCGCGAATACAGCATCTACGCCAGCCAGGGACAGCTGTACAAGCCGGTCGACTCGAACGTCCTGCTGTATTACAAGGAAACGAAGAACGGTCAGATTCTCGAAGAAGGCATTAACGAGGCGGGCTCGATGGCGAGCTTTACCGCCGCCGGGACCGCCTACGCCAACTACGGCGTGCCGATGATTCCGTTCTACATCTACTACTCGATGTTCGGCTTCCAGCGCATTGGCGACCTCGCCTGGGCGTTTGCCGATTCTCGCGGCAAGGGCTTCCTTCTGGGCGGCACCGCCGGGCGCACCACCCTCCTTGGCGAAGGCCTCCAACACCAGGACGGCCACAGCCACGTACTCGCATCGACGATTCCGACGCTCGCCAGCTATGACCCGGCGTACGCCTACGAAATCGCGGTCGTCGTCCAGGAAGGCATCCGCCGCATGTACGAGAACAACGAGGACATGTTCTACTACCTGACGGTTTGCAACGAGAACTACGTGCAGCCGCCGATGCCGCAGGGTGACCACATCCGCGAAGGCATTCTGAAGGGCTTGTACAAGTTCCAGGCGGCGTCGAACGGTCCTGCGAAGATCCACCTGTTCGGCAGCGGTTCGATCCTGAACGAAGCCTTGCGCGCGCAGCAGATCCTGGCCGAGAAGTACAACATCGCGGCCGATGTCTGGAGCGCGACCAGCTACAACGAGCTTCGCCGCGACGCTTTGGCGTGCGAACGCTGGAACCGTCTGCACCCCGATCAGCAGCCTCGTGTACCGTATATCAACCAGGTGTTGAACGGTGTCGAAGGTGCGATCGTCGCCGCGACCGATTACATGAAGATCGTGCCGGATCAACTGGCCCCGTGGCTTCCGGGCCGCCTGGTGTCGCTCGGCACCGACGGATTCGGACGCAGCGAGAACCGCCAGCATTTGCGCCGTCACTTCGAAGTCGATGGTGAGTCGATCGCCGCGGCGGCTATCTCGCGCCTGGCGCTGGACGGTCAGTTCGACAAGGGAGCGGCCGCGCAGGCGATCCGCGACCTCGGCATCAACCCTGAAAAGCCGGACGCCGCCCGGGCGTAATTGGCAAGCCGTTATCAGTGCAATCAAAGGCGATCGCTACGGCGGTCGCCTTTTTCAGTGAGTCCAGAGGTGCGCGGATTTTGAACATCTTTGTACCGGTTTCGGCGATTTTTCCAGATGTTCAAGCCGACTTGAGAACGCTGGTCTCCCTGTTACGCACCCTCAGTCGAGGCGATGTCGTAATGCGTTCGGCGCGCCTAATTCATACCGTCACAGCCCCACCCGAGCAGCAATCGATTGCAAACGATGCCTTCGGAATGGCCCATTTCTTCGACTCCCAAGAAATGGAGCGTGTTCTACGTTTTGCGAGCGAACATGGACAGGCCATCCCAATTCCATTCTTTCGCGGGGCGCTGTTGGAACTGATTCGATGGGCTGTACTCGTGTGCGAGGATCATCCGACCGATGGAGTTACCTTCCATGATTCAGAAGCTCACCGAACCTTCGCAAAAGTGGCCTTGATAGCCAACGATATCTGGAGCCAGCACGTATTTGATGGTTGGGCAAGTATAGATGTTGATGGCGACATTGTCGGAGCAAGAAACCGAGCTCTCCCAGCCTTCCGCAAATCAGCGGAGAGCGGGGGAACACTTCCATGCTTGCATCATCGACTTGGGCGCGGGTGGACGCTGTTCACTAGCCTGCTCCCGGCGCTAAACAAAACCTTCAGCGCCCGCTTTCACTCGGCAACCGGCCTGACCATTTCGGAATACTATGCGTGTTACGTAGCGCTAATCACCGGGTTTATTCTCGACAAGCCCGCCGCGGCCATCTTCGATTCGACGACCCTGGGTCAAAAGACCTGCAGACCCGACCTTGTGCGCAGCTTTATCGGCCTCGAAAGTCAAACGCTCGATGAGCTTCGAAGTGCCCTTTGGGGCGATGTGAGATTCGATGAGTCCTTCTACGGGTTGCCACAAAATTGGGATCTGAAGCCTATTCGAGAACGACCGATTGCCCGTTTGCCAGATGGTCACGCGATCATCCTAGATCCTATCGCGGTCTACGACAAAGTGAGTATTGGGCCGCTCTTCTGCACACTCCGAGCGCGAACTGATCAGAATGCCGCACGGCAGCTATTTGCGGACTTTGGGAAAGCTTTCGAACACTTCATTCAGCAAAGCCTGCGGAGGACGTTTCCGGCACCTTCAAAGGAGTTAATTGACCGGTTGACTTGCAACCTTGAGGGCAGTTCCGTCGAAGGGAAACATGAAATCGATGCTTGCATCGACTTTGGAAATGATCTCATCGTTATCGAAACGAAGGCCAAATGGTCAAAAGAGGCCGATTTGGTTCCGTCTGCCTGGCCAAGCCTACTTCAATCGCTTCGAAAACAGTATGGTGGCGAGGGTTCTGAGTCTGGTGCGGCATTGCAGTTTGCGCGTTTCTGCCGGGCAATCGCAGAGTCTGGCCGAATCGAGCCGCACTGGGATTTCCGGCACATAAAGCAAGTTATTCCGGTTCTGGTTGTTCATGACACGCTTGTTGTGTCCCCCGGCTTCGGACCGTTGCTATGTACGGAATTTGTAAAGGCCATTGGGGCATTCGTACGCGTGCGTCCGGGAGAGATCGAGGTCGGATCAACGAGAATTCTCATGCCGATCGTGCTAACGGTCGACGACATCGAGAACCTTGAGTCTTCGTTGGAGCACTTCAGCCTGCGAGCGGTTCTATTGGAGTATTCACAAGCAGATCCCGAACGGCTAATGTCGTTTCACAACTTTATCGCGACCTCAGCCGCCTATTCGTCAAGGCTATATGTGAACCGTCATCTCGTTGGTAGCGCGAGCGAGCCAATACAGAATGCGATCCAAGTTTTTTTCAGAGCCTCAGCGTCGAAATGAGCAGTTTGAACAACTGGCTACTCGGGCCTAACCGGTCAGTCGTTATCAGTACCTCGAAGGCGATCGCTACAGCGGTCGCCTTTTCGTTTGGGAATGGCATACATTAAAGACAGTCATTGCCATGGCGACACTCACAGATTTTGAACGGCTGCTTCCAACCCTCTCAAGAAGGGGAGAAAGCGCAGATTCTGAAATGGGTCGTTCGCGACTTGGGTGACGACTTTCCTGGCATCGACTGGCGGCCCGACGTATACGGAGGCGAACCCTGCATCGCGCGGACACGCATCCCGGTTTGGCTGCTCGAGCACGCGCGTCAACTGGGAACGTCGGAGCAGGAGTTGCTCCATGCCTACCCATCGCTCCGAGCGGAGGACCTCGTGAACGCGTGGGCCTACGTCAGGAGCCACCCGGCGGAGATCGCCGAGCAGATCCGCGTGAACGAGTCGGATTAAGTCGCCAGGTTCTACTCAAACGAGAATTTCCTCTGCCGGCGGTGTTCGTAGGCCGGCTCGGTGACACCACGATGCAGATTCCCAGCGCAGTACCTGAAATTCCCGTCCGCAGCCTGGGCAAGGCCATCCAATACTATGTTTCCGTCCTCGGATTCGACCACGATTGGGGCGACCCGGCAACTGGTAACATCGCCGGCATTTCGCAGGACGATTGCCGCCTGTT
>JAFEAR010000251.1 GCA_018266335.1 Bdellovibrionales bacterium | reverse complement strand
TCGGCGCATTCAGACAATGCGGCTAATAACCGAGATTCCGGAGATGACTCCAAAAATTGAATCGGGAACTTTGAGTTTAAGTAATATCTGTCAGGCACAAAGCTTCTTTCGTGATCTCAAAAAGGTGCAGCCCGAAATGGCTCTAAGCAAAGAGCAAAAAATAGAGGTTCTGGCCCAAATGGAGGATAAATCCACTCGTGAAGGACAAAAGGTGATCCTGTCCATTTGCCCACCCACGGTGCTTCCTCGGGAGCGCGAGCGCATGGTGAGTGCGGAGCATACGGAAGTACGCTTTTTAATCGATCAACAGCTGCGCGAGAGTCTGGATCAGGTTCGCGCGCTATTGGGCCCCAAGGGCGCCGACTTGAGCTTGTCCGAACTCGTGGCCGAGATGGCCCGCCTGAGCGCTGAGAGACTTAGCGAAAAGCGCTTTGGAAAAGCTCGCATGAGAGTGGAGCGGGAGGCTCGGGCTACCAACCCCGGCGCCGGGGCGGGCGATTGCCTCGTTGACCAGTCCACGGCTCCGGATCTCCGCAAGCGAACCTTCAGCTCTTGTGTAGCTCATGCAACCTCCGCCGAGGGATCCAATCCTTCGGAACTCATACTGCGCAGCAGGGATGACCACCGCAGTTGGCAGGGCCGCGTGAATTGCGCGCTTTTTGTCCAGGATTGCCTACTTCCTAGACAAAGTGACTAACGGCTGTTCAGCAACTTAGTTTGCGCGCGCAAACATCTCGCACCTTTAGCGACGGCACGACCCTTGAAACAACTAGCTCAGGGGGAACAACTTTTATGAAATCTAACAAGCTCTTTATTCTTTGCTCGCTGTCCTTTGGCTTCTCGGCTTTTGCCGGCAACATGCAAATTGGCATTGGTGCCTCGGGTACCTTCCAGCATTCCAAACGCAATCGCCAGCAACAAGCTCAGCAAGGAGTCCTCATTCCGGCTCCCATTCAAGTGCAACAACCCACCATTCCGCTCGATCAGGTAGCTGCTCCGCAAGAACAGTCTCCGGCACAAGCGCCGATCGTGGTGCAAGCTCCGAGCGTCATGCCTCCGCTGGCTCCGGCCCGCGGCATCGCAGAACAAGCTCCAGTCAAAATGGACATTCACGGTTCGCTGCCCGCAGTTGAGGCCGGCCCCGTGCCGATGCCCGACATCATCGCCGATGGTTCCGACATCGACTATAGTGACCGCATGGGTGCCGCCGCCCGCGCTAGCCAACGTGCCCAATTCGAAACTCGCATGGAAACGCTCGCTGACCGCGGCGCCGACGACGCTTCTTACAACGGAGGCGACACCGCCGGCTGTATCGTAGCGATGCATTCACTGCTCGCTAAAGTTTGCGAAGAGTCCTACATGGGTATGCGCGGTAATGATAAGCAAGGCATCTTCCGCCACGCCACCGGCAAACTTACCCAAGAAGCTTGGGAAGACGTGTTCCAAGGGACCTTTATGGATCGCACCGGTACCCGAGTTAAAGGTCTCGGATCCACGCTCCGCAACCTAACGCCCTTCCGCAGCCACGACAAAATCAGCTACGCGTACAGCCGCTGCGGCAATGCCAAAAAATCGGATTGGTCGCTCGACACCGCCGATAGCCAAGCGCTGAGAACCGCTGACCTCTTCTGCACTTCGCAAACCGAAGAGCACAAGGAACTGCGCCTCTCCAAACTTCTAGCTGCTCTCCGCAAAGACTTGAACCGGGTCGTAGACCGCGGACAGTCTTCGGTTGAAGGCACGAACGATGTGGTTGTAGCCCAAAAACTCCTCGGCTACCTCGACGCCGCCGAAAGCAACCGCTCCGTTAAATCGGTGCTGGCTTCGCAGCAGAACTGGAAAGACTACGGCAGCCTGATCGGCAAGAACGGTCACCAGGGCAAAATCAAGCGCATGCTCAACAAGGCTAAGTTCTGGGGCGACCACAGCCAAGACGAAGTTGCTCCCGGCGTAACCAAAGCCCAGCAACAGTTCCTGCAGTCGCAATTCAAACCGCTAGCTAACGGCGTGATGGACCGCGAAATCCAAGCGATCCTCGATGCCCAGTTCAACAACTAAGCCGTAACTAAGTTCTCCCGGACGTGAGCCCGGCGATCCCCTGAGGGTCGCCGGGCTTTTTCTTTTCCCCTCGGCGAGCTCTTCACAAGCCCAGGGCAATGCCTCATAGTTAAGGGCATGGCCGGTACATCTAAAATTGAAGTCCTTCTTGAACGCATCCAGCATCGCTACGAGCAAGAGCACGCTCACTCCGGCTTCGCGCGCTTTCAGCACTGGCTCGTGCGCTGGTGCCTCATGCTGTACCGCGAATTCATTCGCGACGACGTCAAGGTCCGCGCCGAGTCTCTGGCCTACCTCATGATTTTTTCACTGCTGCCCATCATTGCCGGTAGCTTTTTTATTTTCACCATCTTTAGTCGCTTCGGCATGGTTCAGGAAGCCATTGGTCACTTCGTGGATGGCCTGCTGGACACCTTCCCCGACGAACAACGCGACATCATCGAGGAATACGTAGTGCAGTTTAAAGACGCCTACTGGAGCGGCGTGGGCAAGAAAAGCGGCACGCTGGGAATTTTTGCGCTCTTCTTTTTATTTTGGGTGGGCTTGCAGGCCTTTAACAACATTGACCGCACCGTGAATCACATTTGGTCGAGCGATCGCGAACGGCCCTTCCTGCAGAAGGCGCGCAACTTCGTGGTCATCTCGGTTGTCGCGCCCATCGTGCTCATTGCTAGCCTGTCCGTTCCCATTATTCTGCGCAAAGTCGCCGTGACCAGCGCCCTGCTAAGCTCGGTCCCCTTCCTGGGCACGACCATCGACTTCATCGTGCCCGTGGCGTTGGTGTTGGGAACCTTTACGGCCATTTATCAATTCGTGCCCGTGTGCCGTGTAGAGCGGCGGAGCGCCCTATGGGGCGGCGTATTCGCCGCCGCCCTGCTCCAGCTCGCAAACTTTCTGATGAACATCTACTTCCGACTCGGAACGAGCTCCGCGTACGGCAAGGCCGCCGTGGTGCCCCTGGTGGGATTCTGGTTCTACGTGGTGTGGGTCATTATCATCATGGGTGCCGAAGTGAGTTACCTGGTGCAGAACGAGCCCTACTACCTAGCGCAGGGACATCGCACACCTTCCGTCTTCGAAGCCGAGAGCATGCTCACCGCTCTGCACTCCTTGAGCGCCAGTTTTTCGCGCGGCGAAACGCCCATTAATCTGGAACAACTCCACCGCCAAACGCACATCGACATGGAAACGCTGCGCAGAATAACTCGCTACCTCGAGCAAAAAGAGCTGCTTTTGCACGTGGTGCACCGCGGGGACACTGACAACTATTTTACCCTGGCAAAAGATGTTGGCACTCTGCGGGTGAGCGAACTTTTGCAGGATTACCTTGTGCACCAACGCTCACGCGTGGCGGGTAACTCTGCGAAAGCAGACTTCGAACGCAGTCTAGAACACTGGGCCAATTACTTCGGAACCAAAACGTTCGCCGAGTACGCACAGCTTACACAGTCTTGATACGCTAACTTTTGCTAACACTTTTTAAGGCCGTAAAGGCTTTTACAGAAAAAAGTACTCCATTCCTGACGTAACTCTGACGAAGAAGAGACGTGAGAACGTCGCTTCTAGCCCTAACCTCGTTGCTTTCGGTGAGCGCGTTCGCGCAAGAAACCGCGGCCGTTATGCCCGAACGCATCGTGCGTCTTCGCTTTATTGAGATCATCACCACTCCCGTCGTCAGCAAATTTGACGACGTTGGCGCTCCCATCCAACTGCTGGCACCGCTCAACCGCACCGTAACCGCAAAAGAAATGGCCCCGAAAGATCCGGATCTGAATCAGCTCTACACCAAACTCAACGACTTCCAACCCGGCCTGGGCGATTCACTCTTCCAGTCGAACCTTAAGGCCGAAAGTTCTATCAACATTAAGCAAACGATTTTTGCCACGGAGTACGGCCTGACTCCGCGCATTTCCCTTGGTTTCATGGTTCCCGTCGTAGAGATGGATGTGAAATCGAGTTTTAGTGCCACCACCGTATCGCAGGCTGACGCCGTGGCCGCCAAGGTGAAGGGCATTGGTCCCCTAGAAGACGGCGTAAACCAATTCAAAGCGCGCACGCCCAACACGGCGACCTTTGAAGACGCCATTTTCACGAGCCGCGGCTACAGCCTTCCGGGTGACTTCACCAAGAAGGGTCTGGGCGACGCCGAGGTGGGCGCAAAATACCTTATCTACAAGGGCGACGAGCTCACCTTCTCGGCGCAAGGACAAGTGCGCTTACCCACCACCACGAAGGCCGAGAACTACGCACGCCTGCTCGACAAGAGTTTAGGCGACGGCCAAACGGACCTCGGCGCGTACTTTTATTTAGACTACACGCCCAACCATAATTTGATTTTCGCCACCTCAGCCAAACTGACCGCCCAACTTGCCGACAAGCAGTACCGCCCCGTGAATCGCTACGGCGAAACCGATTTGCCCGATCTCACGGATCCCAGTTCCTTCGACACTGTCAATCGCAAGTTGGGCAACATGCTCGATACCGAAGTATCGGCGAGCTACCTTTTTGGCGAGCAAGCCTACACGCTCTTTGGCATGTACCAGTTCTCCATGAAAGGGCGCGATTCTTACTCGGGCAGCAAAGATTATTTGGACTACGACACCCTCGCCGCTGACACGAGCCTCACGGCGCACCACTACGAATTGGGCTTTGGTTACTCGACCATTCCCATGTACTTCAAAAAGAAATTCCCGCTGCCCTTTGAACTGCGCGCTAGCTTCAACTCACTTTTTGCCGGAAAGAACACCCCGAAGGCGGCGTACACGCGCCTGAACCTTCATCTTTACTTTTAGGAGCCCGTCATGAAACGCATTGCTTGGAGTTTAACCATCACCCTCCTTCCGCTCCTAACGGGTTGCGGTAAAGCGGTGTCGCCGGGAACCTACACCGACATTCCCACCATCAAAGATGGTAGCTCGACTAGTTCTTCGACCGCCAAAGAGGAAGCTCCCAAGGAAGGCGCGATGTGCGCCTACTGGAACTCCCTGCCCAACGAAACCACCACGAGCTTCCGCATTCTGGAGAGCGTAAGCGTGGGTACCGACACGCAAGTGTTCAACGGGGTCACCACCAAGGTTCTGATGGGTGTACATAATCTGGGCAACTTGCCGCAGGCACGTTACTTTCCCCTCTCGATCGATTACGCCGAAGGTCAACCGCCCGTGCAACCGCTGCCCGCGCGCGACCCGGCTGTTTGTTGTTCGCTCTTTTGCTTGAGTCAAAAACCGGTAGCCAACCAGGTGAGCGCGAGACCAGCCTGCGCCGAAGTTAAGACGGGTCGTCCCACACCGCTGGATCCACCCGATGTTGAAACCTTCATGCACATTGCCAAGGACCAGCATGATTGTGGTCAGGTGAGCGATTTGCAATGGACCGGATTGAAAGCACTCTACTGTGCCGCAAAATCGTCCGGCACGGCAAAGAAAACTCTGATCCAAACGCGTAACTCGGAAGTGGTGAAAATGGCCGAACAGCAATTGCCCGGTGGTTTTACCGGCACGCCCGGCCCCCTCACCAACAAAGCCACGCTCACCTATTTGTTCCAAGCTTCGGCCGACATTCCCGTGCTCACGCCCGATCACCTGGGCCCCATGAAGTTACTCACACGCAAAGTGGACCTCTTTCCCAAAGGCGGATGGGCCGCTCGCCGCGCGGACATGGCGCAGGAAATGTTGCTGCTCTCAACCTTCGCTTCCTCGCGCACACTTCCCATGGAAGAGCGCGCCTGTCGCTTTGCTCTGCAGCAGCGCGTTTCGGCGCAGCTCCTTTCGCTCAAGGGTATTAAGGGCGCTCCCGCGCTGAAGCCCACGGGCTTTCTGCAGGATTATCCCGAAACCGACGTAGCAGATTTTCCGAAGGTCAACGAAATAGGCACCTTCGGCGTGGTGGCTTCTAAACCTTGGATCGAAGCGCAAGTAGCGAACCCCACCCTGCGCCCCGCGGGCACGAGCGCCACGAGCGAGCTTATCGAAGCCGCGCGCTACTTCACCGAAGCCTCTGCTCATCGCACGACCGACGTGTACACGCTGCTCGACAGCCGTGGCAACGCGCAGGTTCCGGCCGGCACGGTGCAACTCGATCCGCAACTTTTGCAATTGGGCGTGGGTTTTTTCGGCATGACGGCTGGCGTGTTCAAAGCGCAGGACCTTACCGCCACTGACGACGGCCAAGTGCATCTGAAGGATGACACTGCGGACAACTTGGCTCGCACGGGTCTGTTGGCAATGGAAGCCGTAGATGCTTTCAAAGGACTCTACTATCCGACGCCGCTCGACCTACAGAACTTAACCGACAGTCAGATCAAGAGCTTTACGGACGACTACCCGGTGGGCGCCGTGAAGAGTTTTCAAATGCTGGTGTACGGCGTGGTGTTCGAAGGCATCGACCGTTCGAACAAGGGCGTGGGCAGTCCCATGCTAGACGATACCCTGCGGAAAATTGGTGATTGGATTGGAAACGAAAAACTGCGCCAGTGGGGTCAGCTGAACTGACCCCGGCCCAAAATCGCGAGCGACCTAGATTTCTTCGTTCGTAACTTTGCAGAACACGGGCGAAGCAATTTGCTGTTTACCGAAAGTCATCGTGAGCAATCCCATCAGGCGAGTGGCCGATTTAGTGGTCACGATCAATTCAAAGCCCTGGGCTTCGTTGCTGAAGATAAACTTAGAAGCAGTCGGTTTAGAAAGTTCCGTGCTCATTTCCGGTAAAGCTCGCAGCGATTTGGTGCCCGGCATTTCTAAAAAGCGTTTGATAACCGTGCTGTCGGGATCCTGCCCACCCGCAACGGACACCACGTAGTTTTGCGACCGAGCACCGAAGGTCGTCGTGCACACGAGCACGGGCAAGCTTTGCGAAGCGATTGCCGAAGATCCAGCCAACATTGCGAGCGCCAAAACAGCAGTTTTCATGTCCCAGGTGCTTCAAGAGCCGTACCAACTCCAGGTGACGCTAATTTAGCCTTTATAATCATATAGTTACATGAATTAACAGCCCGGCAAATCTGTCTAAAAATTAGTCACCTCGTTCGCGCTTTTTGTCCCCAACTTGCCGAGCCCCGGAGCGCGTGGTTAATTCGCGGCCAAGGGAAGAAGGACCACAAATGAAGCAGTACGCACTCTGGCTCGCCTTGAGCGTGGCCACCACCGCGCAGGCCCACATCTACTCGTACGGGATCATCGGCGATGCAGGCATGCTGAACCACCACGTGGTAGAAGCCCGGCAATCGCTGCAGCACTCCAAAGTCTTTGATCTTATTTTACCGGGCGACAATCTTTACGACATGAAGCTCAGCTACCCCGACGTGTGGGACTCGTGGCTAAAGCTCGGATTCCAATTCGAAGTCGTTGCGCTAGGCAATCACTTGCAGGGTTACGACAAAGAAATGCAGTACTTCGGCATGCCGGGCGAATACTACGCCACCGGCCAAACCGATTTGCGCTTCCTCGTGCTCAACTCCGACAACGTCGCGACCGCTAAGGAACAAGCTGCCTGGCTCAAATACCAACTCGCTAACGCACCCGAGAAATTCATCTTTGTGGTGTATCACCACCCGCCCTACACACTCAGTGAACACCACGGCTGGAAAGAGAAACAAGCTTTTCACGAAGCGATTCGTCCCCTGCTCCGCAAATACCAAAAGCGCATCACGGGCGTGATCGTGGGTCACGACCACATGGCTAGCCTGGTCGACATGGGCGGCATTCCACTCATCGTTTCGGGCGCCGCTGGCGAATCGTTTGATAACCCGGGCGTCGACTACGAAACCGATGGCATCCGCATCGACACTAAGTGGGTCTCCAAGGGTCGCTACCATTGGACGCGTCTGGACATGGACACGTCCGACGGGTCGGTTTGGGTGAATTTTGTGGGCACCGAGAGCGACAGCGTGAGCTGCTCCGTGCGCATCGCCCCGGGCCCCTGGCTCTACCGCAGCAACTGCGCCCAACACTAGTCCTACGAGCAGGGCTGGGACCTATCCATCAGTGTTCTAGATTCTCGAGCTGTTTGAGCGCCGAATCGCGCCGCATGCGCACGTAGTTCACGATGCCTTCCATTTTGCCCGAACCCGGCAAATCAAACTCGTACTGTTTGTAGCCGTTGTAATAGACCTGATCGTTCGTGAACTGGCGCGCCGTGTGGGGCACTCCCTGCGGAGAATCCGATTCCAAGTACACCGATCTTTCAATGCGCTTCCACAAACTCTCCACGCGCGTTTGCGCCCACTCGGGAGTGAATTGCGTCTGCAGGAAGTTGCGCAAGAAATTTAGGTAATAGAGACGATACTTCTTATTCTTGAGCAGATTTCGCACCAACGGGATATTGGTTTTATCCGCTGAGTTTCCCTCCCAATTCAGGAGGTCCGCGTACTGCCAGCGCTGCGTGGTGTAAGAAATGCCGAAGCTATTGTCGTAATCCCACGGTAGCCACACGAAGTAAGGTTGGGCCATGAAATTTGCCGGCTCACCCGCCACGCCCGCGTTGTAGAGGTAATAGTTGGCGGGCGTGCGCCAATAGTTATCCCATGCACCGAGCAGCACGTTCACCCCCGCCCAACGCAGAAAGGCGTTCACATCGAAGAGCGCCTCGACCTGCTGCTCGTACTCAGGGGAATTAAAACTCGTTGCATCCTGACGAGCCAGTCCGTAGCCGTTCACGACGCGAGCAAAACGCGCCAGATCGTCGTAATTTTGCAAGGCGGGATTGTCGTCGTCGCCGTCGTTGCTTTTGAGCTGGTAGCTCCGATCATCAATTTTCTTGGCCTTAAAATATTGACGACCGCTGTCATCGCCATCTCTCCCTCGCCGATATCCCAGCGTTGCGGGACCGACATCGTCCGGCTTCCAATAGGCCTTGTAAAGGTTACCCTTGCTGTTGAGTCCGAAGCGATCCTTCAAAAAGCTCTTGTCGATTTGCTCGATCACCGAGAAGAGCCCGAAGTAACGTCCATTCATGCAGAAGCGAGCGTAGGTGTGGAGCGGTGCGGTCACCTGGGCGGCACGGAAGAGCTCCCACGCCATGGACTCACGCATCTGCGAGACGTCGTTCCACATGGATTTCAAATTCAGCGCCGACATTCCGAAGGGGGACTTAGCCTTGTCGAGCCCTAACTTAAACGACGACTTCGGAGTGCCCTTGGTCAAGTTACCGCTCGTGCGTACATCAAACTTTTTCGTGCGGTACACCAAGTCGCCTTCATCCACCACGCTGTCGGGGCAGTGATGATCGTCGCTCGGCTTGACGCGAAAAACTTCGAGCACTGCACCGTCGACCTTAGTGTCTTCGCCCAAAGCGGCGGGAGACATCTTGCCGTCATCCCAATTACGTATCCGAATGTAGTACAGGGGTTCCGCAAAAAACGCTTCACGACTTTCGAAGCGCTGGGCATCGCCCTCACTCGCGGGCAAACGATGTTGGCCCGTGCAAGCCCCCAACAAAGCCAAGGTACCGCCCAACATCGCTCTAGTTCGAATTAAACGCATGCCAACCCCCATCCAGACTCTGACTTGTCACATTTTGTCCTCTGAGCGATGATGTCTCAACGATGAATTCATTGAAAATGCCTGTAGTTTTTTTGACTCTCTTCACGGCGCTGCAATTCACTCCGGCCCTCGCCAGCCCCGACCTCAGTTTGTTTCCGGCCAAAGTTTGGAGTTCGGTGCCCGACAACGAATTGCGTACCTACGACACCCTCTGGGCCATCAGCGACATTCACGGGACCTATGGCCAATTCACGCAACTGCTCTTCCAAGCCGGGCTCATTAAAACTGATTCATCGCCCGAACGTTGGACCTGGTCCGGAGGCAATAGCCTCTTCATCGCCGTCGGAGATTACATTAACAAAGAAGGCGACGACGCCATGGGCGTGCTGTTGTTGCTACGCAAACTCATGGCCACCGCACCCGACCAGGGAGGGAAGGTCATTGTCCTCCTCGGGAATCACGAAGCCGAGTTTATGGCCGATCCAACGAAGGGCATAGACGACAAGAGTTTGCAGAGCGCCATGAAGCATCGCACGCAGATCACCTTCGAAGGAAAAAAGGCCTCCGGAAAAGAAATTGCTAAGAGTGAAATTGGCGATTTCATCCGCAGCCTACCGGTGGGGGCGATCGTGGGAGACTGGGTGTTCCTGCATTCAGGACTCTTCGATTCGAAGTACGACAAAACCGACACCAGTTCATCTAACCGTAAAGAACTGGTTAAAATTCTCAAAAAATTATCGGATGCACGTGACGACAAAGATTTTTACGCCGACCTCGTCGATGAAAAGTCTTCGTCTTCCGGCTTTCTTAAAGCGCACGACTGGTGGCAAAAGGGTTTGGGCGACATGCACGCTCGCCTATCCTTGCTCGGCATCACGGGGCTCGTGGTGGGTCACGAACCCGGATTCATGAACGAAGAAGGAACCATCGCTCTCGACAAGCTCGGTTGGATTACCAAAATTGATGCCGGCATGAATATGGAAGCCAAGGTGCACACGCACGGTCGCCTGCTTAAATGCGCCACCGATAAAATTCGCAGCGGCGGAGGCATGAAAATGATGACCGATGGCAAGCCCCTCTGCCACCAAGTCAACGAGCACGGTGACGATACCGACATCGTGCTCGCGAATGTCGATGAAGACTAAACTGCACCCGCTTCAAAATTCAAAGATCTTATAGTCCACGCCGCCCGCAGCATTGCGCACTACGACCGTCACCACACGCGGAAGCGTTGCATCGGAGGCATTCGTTTTGACCGTATTGGTATCGACCCCCAAAGTGCGCGACTTCTCAAATTTTCCGTCACTCAGCAACCAGGTAACTTCCCAACTCGAAGTATCTACGCCCGCCGGGAAAACCGGAACGAGCACCGGGCCCGCATCGGGATAGGCCGCCAGTGTGGTCCCATCCGCATGCAGATCCGTAAGCGTCGGATTCGTTACCCCCGAGGGCGTCGTGGTTACCACAATCCGCTTGAAGCCTTTCACTTCACTGCCCCCCGAAGACTTGAGCGTGTAGGATACAAAGTAAACTCCCGTCGCCGTTGCCGGCACATTCACCGTAAGGGCATCCGCAAAGGCCTGGGTGCGGCCCGCCGATGAAAAAGCTACCGTCGTAGAAGGCAGAACCACCACCCGATCCGTAGCCCGATCGCAGTTAGGATCGGCATTCACCGCCAAACCGGGATCCGAACAGGCTTCGGCCGACTGCGTGATGGTTTCGCCACTCAGCCCGATCGCACTCAACAGGGGCGTGATCTTGACCGTTGCGCCCGGGGCCACTTCGGGATGATCGGCCTTGAGGGCGAGCACTCGCAGCCCCGAGAGTTTTTGGTACGAGGGGAAATCACCGCCTCCGCAGGCGCCCAGCGTTAGGCAAATGAAATAAACGAAGTAACGAAGCATATTAGAACTCTCCCTTCACGCCGAGAATCGCCAGGGCTGGCAGCCCCGTGGTAACCGCGCGCTGCTTGTAATCGTAGGAGTAATTGACCGCTTCCGGATTTTTTCGGTTCGTTATGTTTTGCAAATCGGCGTAGGCCGACAAAATCCACGAATCGAAAACCCACTTTTTATCGATGCGAATATCCCACTGAAAGAAGCTAGCAAGTCGTTCACTGTAGAAGGCACCCCGCACCGGAATAAACACGTCGTTGTCGGCGTCGTACACGCCGCCCGCGACGGGCGTAAAGGGAGTACCGGTGGAGTAGCGAATGCGCGTGCCGAAGCTCCAGTTCTCGGACAAATCCACCGAGGCCAAGAATCCAACCAAATGAGTTTGATCGAAGGGCGAATTGTAACGCGGATGATCCGGATCCCACCGCACGCTCTTGGAAATGGTGTAAATGAGCGAAGCCGTCCAGATGTCTTTGCGAAACTTCACCTGGCTCTGCCAACCGTAAACTTCACCCTGCCCATCGTTCGTCACGTTCTCCGGAACCTGCTCACCATTGCGCGTAACAATTCGCGTGGAGGGAATAATTTGCCGATCGAGGTGCTTGTAGAAAACATCGCTAGAAACATTCCAACCGTCGCTGGCACCACCTCGAAAGTCCTTATCCAAGCCTACATCCACGTGCGTGGAGCGCATCGCATGGATGTCCGGATTACCAAAACTAGCATCCGTGTTTCCCGGTTCAGGTTGCTGAAAGTACAGCCCGCCCGATCCCCGCAAACTAAACGAAGGATCAATTTCGTAGCGCACCGCCGGACGCGGCGCGAAGGCCCACTCGTGCACGGGGGCAATGTAATCTAAACGCACGTTCGGCGAGAGCGTCCATCCGGTGCCGGCCGGATGCACATCATTGCGTAAATAGAATCCGTAGTATTCGTAGTTACTATGCCCGCTGGCAATGCGCGTCTCGCCGGTGGAAAAGGGATTGAACACCCCACCCGTCGGCGTCAGCGCCGGCAAGCGAATATCGTAGTTAGCCCAGGCAAAGGAATGATCCCAACCCACAAAGCTTTTCCACTCGGGCATCCAAGTTTTTTCTAGCTCCGCGCGCGAAGACAGGGTCCACTCAAAAACTCGGAAGTAGTCATCGCTAAGGTCCACGCGAATATGGTCCGCTCCCGCCCCCAGCGAAAAGCGGCCCGTGAGGTCCTCACCAAAACGATGCGTCCACTCCGGGATGAGTCGATAGAAAGTAGTTCGGTTATTGAAGGTGCCGCGCACACTAGCATCGGCCTCGACGGGATGTTTGATGAGGAATTGAAGCTGGTCATCCGAGGCAATGAAGGTAATTTTGAGTTTGTCCTGATCGGTCCACTTCTTCAGATAAATGCCCGTGAAATCCCGAAACGATGGCGCCACCGTTAAATCAAAATCCGAATTGCTGGGCAGCACCTTATCTAAGACGAAGCCAATGTAGCTTTGCCGACCCGCAACCAAAAAGGAAGCATCCTTGCCGGCGGGCCCTTCGGCCAGAGCACCCGCATTCAAAATGTCCACGAAAGCTAGGCCGCGGTAACGATCGCTGCGCGGATCGCGCGCCCACAGTCCGACGATTCCGCCCTGCCCCCGACCATTCTCCGCGCCGTAGCCGGCAGAAAGATAATCCACACGCTCGACCGCCTCCGGAAACATCACCGATGACAATCCACCAAAGTGAAACACCAGCGGCACTTCAATGCCCTGAATTTGGTAAGCGGTATCGAGAGGGCCGGAACCCTGAATGACCACTTGCGAACTAAATCCGGGCGAGCGGTTCACTCCGGGTAAATTCTGCACCGCCTTGACGGGGTCTCCACCGGCGCCGGGAACCTTAAGGAACTCCTCCGTCGTGAGACTCTTGGTGATTTGATCGCGCTTGACCACTTTGTCCGTAACGGTGGTTTCAAAAACTTGGTAGTAACTCCGCTCCAGCCGCAGCGTGCGCGCGGTGCCAGCGTTCGCAGCATCAACCCGATCCGATTGCTTCAAGCGCATGTAGCCACTCAAGTTAACTACCCACTCGATATCGCCCTCGGGAATACCGTCGATTTTAAAGCGTCCATTCACATCGGTGATCGCCTTTACTTTGGCGGGCAACACAAACACATTGACGCCCTCGAGCGGTTTTTTGGTGCCGCGCTCCAGGAGTGTGCCTTCGACCGTAAAGAGCGAAGCCGCAGAGGGCAAAGCCGGCACCGGTGCAGCTTCTTGTGCCCACGCACGCGTGCCCGCAACCACAATCAAGATTGCAATTTTGAACTTCAACTTCACAAATTACCTCTCCAGCACAAAACGGTAAGCGTAACGAATTTTCACGGCCACCTTACGTCCCTGCATCTCGGCAGCTTCAAAGGTGAACTGTTGCACGGCAGCGAGTGCGGCTTCGTTAAGTCCATAGCCGGGCCCCTCCAGAAGTTTAGCGTCGCGCACGCGGCCCTGATCGTCGATCAACAAATCCATAATCACCGCGCCTTGCACCCCGGCCTTTTTGGCCTCGGGTGGATACGGCACCCGCACTTCATTCCGTAGCCGCGGCATGCGCGAGACCATGATTTCATCGGCCGGAATTGGCAACGCCTCGGCGTCACCCGCGCGCAATTTTTTATCGTCTTCTTCTTTGGCGATGGTGTTGCCCGCCTTCACGGCGAGTCCCGCATCGCCCGAGGCCGTGAGCGCGCTCTTGGCCACGCCAAAGACGGCCCGCGGCTGAGCCCGCGCCTTGGGGGGCGGAGCCTTATTTAGTTCTACGGCCCGCGGCGGAGCCGGCGCGGCCGCCGGGGCCTCCTTGGGATACTCCACCACCGTCAGCTCCACGACTTCGGGCGCAGAGGGACGCGTGGTCAGAAAAATCGCCAGCGCCACCAAAGCCCCGATGACCCCGTGCAGGGCCAACGAGACCAACAGCGGCTCAAAGCTCTTTTCGGACTTCCAGGGCGAAGCGATTGAGTCCGGCAGACTTGATGGCATCGATAGCTCTCACTAAATCTTCGTGTTTAGATTCTTTATCCGCACTCAGGATGGCCTGCGTGTCGGGGTTTTCTCGGACAGCTTCGCGAGCACGCGCGACGAGATCTTCCACCGCAATGGCCTGTCCATCGAGCAGAATTTGTCCGGCCCGCGTGATGGCCACGCCGAAGGTGCGCGGCGTTTTTGCATCTACATTGGCCGCCTTGGGCAGTTCAATTTTCAGCGCATCCCGCATCATGGCCGGGGCCGTGACCATAAAGATCACCAGCAGCACCAACACCACGTCCACGAAGGGCGTCACGTTGATGTCGGAAATTTGCCCGTCACCTTCGCCATCGTCCAACTTCGCCGCCATGATTTATCCTTGCCGCGCTACGCGCGAGAGGAAAAGTTCTTTGAGCACTTCACAATCGGTCATCACGCCCCGCAAACGTCGATTAAAGGCGTTGAACGCCACGACGGCGGGAATCGCCACGAACAAACCTACCGCCGTAGCAATGAGCGCTTCCGCTACCAGGAACATAACGAGGTTCATGTCGCCGCCCTTTTTATCGGCCAGTGCACCGAAGGCCTGGATAATCCCCAACACCGTACCAAAGAGGCCAATGAAGGGCGCGTTCGATCCGAGCGTCGCTAGCACGCCTAGACCCCGATCCATTTGCAATCGTGTTTCCGTCATGCGACTCCGCACGGCATGTTCTACTCCGGCAGCGTTGTTTTGCTGGGCATCTAGCAGCGTGCGCACCACGTCTGCGCGCACGCCCGACTGAGCGGCCGTGTCCCGTTTAAGATCGGCCCAGTTCGCGGCCGCAATTTTCGATTTGAGCGCTTCGTACTGATCGCGATCGTCACGCGCCCGGAAAGCCTTGAGACGTTCGTAGATGACCGAAAAGGACCACACCGACAATCCGGCGAGCAACACCAGAACGGCTTTACTTACCCAACCGACAACCACAACCCACGATGCTTGCATGTGAACTCCTCCGAGGGTTCTTATTTAAGCATCAATTTTCGCACAGTCGACACGAGTATTTCGCCATCGTGCTCCCAATTGTAGCGGGAACGCACGGCGTCGACGCCGGCCTGAGCAAAGCGCTCGATATCGGACTGCAGAAGCTTGCGCATGGCCGTGGCCCACGACTCTCGGGAAGGCTTTCCACAAACGACTCCCGACTGGAGCTCCTGCATGACACGACGAATGGGATCGGTGCCCACCACCACCACGGGAATTCCCCTGGCCGCATAATCAAAAAGTTTATTCGGCAAAGTCACCTGCGTAGCCGCATTGATCTCTACCGACACAATACCAAAATCGCACTGAGCGTAGAGTCCCTCCAATTCGTCGAGTCGGTAACGGCCCGTAAAACGAATGCGCCGAGCATGCCGGCACTTCGCCGCTTGTTCCCGCAGCGGTGCTTCGAGCTCGCCGCCGCCACAGAGGAGCAATTCAATGTCCGGGAACTCTTCGGCCGCTAAATCAAAGCCGGCTAGGAGCGTGTCTAAATTGCGATCGGCACAAAGAATTCCGTGGTAACCAAAAACTCGGCGAGCGCCGCGGGGCTTAGGTGGCAAGAGCGCCGCCGTTTCCGGGGTATTCCCCACAATTGAGCAATTCGCGAGCGGAATGCCAAAATCTCGGTACAAACGCACACTGGATTCCTGGCAAACCGTAACGAAAGCATCCACATGTTTTACGGCATCGCGCTCCACGTGATCGGGCACGCGCCACTCGTGCACCAATTTACGACTTAACCAGGACGTCGAATATTTTTTCCAACTACGCATGGATTCCGGATAGTGTTCCGCCACGTCCATGACGCATTTGAGTCCGTGCCGGTGCGCAATGCGCGCCGCCAAACCCGCCAGGGGAATGTCCCGCACCAGAATCAATCCGGGCGAAAATTCTTTAATCGCGGCCACCATGGCTCGCCGCCAGAGCGGATTCAACGGAATGGGCGCGCTCAGCGCCGCCGGTAGTCCATGCCCCACCCGCAGAATGGTTTCGCTGCCTGCTTGCTCGCGCGCCAACTCTTCGCCCTTCGCGCGGCAAAGCACAATGACTTCCATGCCGGCCCGCACGAACGTGCGGGAAAATTTTTCTATTCGCACATCGCCCGGATGCGGTCCTTGCCAAACGATGAGTACGCGCGACATTTAACGCTGACTCCGGGCAAGTTCATCACCCATGCGTTCGCGCAGCGACGAATAAGCTTCGTAGTCCCGACTCCAATTCTTAGTGTCGGGGACCAGGCGCTTGAGTTCGGTAGACCACCAGCTAGGCTTTTGGGGTAGAGCTTCCATTTGCTTCAGGTATTCATAGTCGAACGAAGCTTCCCGCCAAAGCTTCAAACGGAGACTTGGTACGGGTGCGTCACTTTCAAATCCCCGCTGTCCGGCCCGCGCCGGATAGAGCAAGGTGCCATCGCCATTGCCCGTAAAATCCCAGAGCGTTGTCCACGGATCTTCGCGCGGATAGGAGCGATAAAAATTCGTGGCCGAATAATACAAAAAGGCATCCAGGCCGAGCGTGTACGCCAACCAACCTGCCGAACGCACGTAAACGGACGGACGATCGATCACAAAATCTGGCCGGCCCGAGCTCGTATCGTTGTCGCATCCGTGACTTGCGCAACTCACGTAAGTCCAAAAGGCGGTGCGCTCCGCGCGTAACTTCCGGTAATCTTCTGCGCCCGCTAAGCCACCTTCACCGATGTCGTCCATGAGGGGCGCAAAAATATCCACCAGGCCCTTCAGCTCGGGCCGATACGAAGTTGTCACCAGAACACGCACATCGGGCGCATATTTTTTTACCAACGCAGCCTCACGCTTGAGCGCCGGCATTTCGGTCGGCTTTGGTTCGTCCCACAGGTAAACGAGCGCCCGCCTTTGCAGGCCTTCCTGCTGCAGGGTGTGTTCCACGGCCGTCCAATAGTCTTTGGCTTCTTTTTCGGGCGGTTTCGGAAAATCCACGTAGGCAGAATCAGGCCGAGTCTCGAGCATCACTTTGCGAAAAGAATCTTGTCGCGAAGGAGCGTCGTTTAAATCAACAATCATCTCCTTGCCCCGGTTACGAAGAATGGGTGGTCGCACCACCCAAGTCTGCAGTGAATACAAGCGATGCTCCCGCAGCAAGGCGGCGTAGTCGCGCGCCAAGGGGCCTTCGCCCGTGTGCCAGCGACCGTAATGGCCCTTAATGGTGAACCAAGAGCTCAGCCCCACGTAAGCTGGCAACGAAGCCACTGCGGGCATCGTCATCGGCCAGAGTTTAAGACTCAGGCTGGCCTTCTGATTGCCTAATTTAATTTCTCCACTCAAGTTACCGGGCTTGGCGTCGCGCGAAATTTCAAGATCACCCCACACCCACCGCGAGTCCTTCCCCGCTACGGGGCAAAAAACTCGCGTACGCAGGGGCACCAGCGGATCAAAGGCATCGCCCAGCTTGGCGCCCTTAAAGGACGCATGCTTAAGGCGCAAAGTTTCCATTTCGAAGAGTTGCAAACTAACTCCCGGAGGCAGATTCACCTCTAGGGTGAGGCAGCGTGGCACGCGAAGGCGCAATTGAAACGAAAGCGTTTCACCCCGAGAACCCGCAAGCCGAAGCGCACTCTGAAACTTCGGACTATCCCCCGGCAACACCTTATCGGCGGACGAAATAAAGCTAAGTTCCTGCGCACCGGCCAAGACGGAAATCAGCGCCAGACTCACGGCCCCGATGACTCTCATGCGCCAAGCTCCCCATAAAATTTTTCTAAACGCTCGCGCCAAACTCGGCCCGAAAACTCCGCCTGCACTCGGCGCTGAAAATTTTGTCCCACTCGCGCGCGCTCCGGAGCATCCCGCAGGAAGTCCATAAATTTAGGCGCCAGCGTCGACGCCGAATCCGTAACGGCGCAGAGGCGTCCGTAACTTTCACCGGGAATCAAATCCTGCACACCATCCACGTTGGTAGCCCACACGGGCGTGGCAGCCCAACCAGCTTCGACCAAATTGATCGGCAAACCCTCGGCATCGGAGAGCGAGAGTAGCAGGTCAAAGCCCGCCATTTCGGCGCCCACTCCGTCGCGGTAGCCCTGCCAGTGAACCCGGTGCGCGAGCCCCAACTTATCGGCATCCATCCGCAGCCGATTTTCGAGGGGACCACTTCCGAAACAAACCAAATGCACATCCAGCTGCGGGTCGCGCCGCACCACTTCGGCCAACAGCTCGAGTGCCCGCGCATGGCGCTTCTCGGGCGCCAAACGCCCGACCATGCCAACCACTACCGAATTGGCCTTCAGGAGTGATTCCAAACCCCACGCACGCTGCAGACGATCCCGCTGTACGCGTCGTTCGTCCGGAGTGAGGGCCACGCCATCGACGCCATTGAGGTGCACACGAATTTTATTGGCGGCCAATCCCCGCCGTACCAATAGGTCGCGATCGGATGTGCACACCGTTAGGATACGATCGAAACGCGGCAAAATAAGGTGATCAAAAATCCACTCGTAAAAGCGCAACTTAAGCGAACGATTGGCGCGCACGCCGTGGTGCGTGACGAGCGTGTACGGATCCACCCGGCAACGAGTCAGAGCCTGTTCCAAGTAGAAAGATGCTTTTACTCCGTGACTATGCACGTGCGTGGGCGCCAAGCGATCGAGCAACTGCGCCAACTGCTTTACTGCCGTGCCATCGCGACGGCCCGCCACACTAACCTCGTGCACGCGCAAACCAATCATGTCCGCATAGGCCGGCGCCACGCGCGCCCGATCCCCCAGTCGAGTCTCCGATAAAAACACAATGTCCGTGACGTCTTTCCAGGGCCGCAATTGGGGCAACACCAGCGTCTCCGGTCCGCTCACCAGGCCAGAATTAAATACGTGTACCAGTTTCATGCCAAAATCCTACGCTGCCGGTGACGCCGGTAACAGGCTGCTAAGTACACCGCGCCAAAGACGGGCCCACACACCAAAAACCAGTGGCGCGCATCCGCAAAGGAATCGCGCACCAGCCACGCACCGAGTGACAACGCCGCACAAACACTGGCGTAAAAAAATAAATCGCTCCCCGGAATAAGCTCCGTCCATTTCGCCCGCAACGTTTGGCGAGCCCGAAAGGCCGAATAGAGACGCAAACCCAATTGCGCCGCCAAGGTCCCCAGCAGCGCACCCATCGGACCCCAGAACCTTGCCCAGAGGGCCGTGAGCACGACCGACAGCAGCGCAAATTTTACGAAGGTACGCAAAATCCACCGACCATCTCCCGTGGCCCGCGCGTGAGCATCGTAGGGAATCGCGTAGAGCAAGTAACACCAAGCATAGACGGCCAGATAAATGGCTGCGGCCGCGAACTTGCTCGTAAACAACAAATCTACAATTCCCGCGCTAAACAAGCTCAGCCCCGTCGCCGCCGGCAACAGGAGAAAGAACAACTCGCCCACGGCCCGCGCATAGAGCGACTGCGCATCGGAGTAACGACGCTCCGTGAGCGCTTGACCTAAACGCGGAATCAGCACTCGATTCACCGACTGCTCAAAACTCAGCAGCGGCGGCACCGTTAAACATCCCAGAGAATAAACGGCAAAACTCGCCGGCGCGAGCCACGTCGACAACAGCACTTGATCCGCGGAATTCACCGCCACGGCCAGCGCCGCCGCTAGCGAAACGGGAAACACATAGCGCAACACATCGGCCAACAGAGCACGCTCCGGCACCCAGGCCGCAAAGCCCTGCCGCCGAGCCATAAGGGCTCCCGTCACGGCCTTGAGTCCCATAGTGAGGGTGAAAGCCATGACCACGGCCCGCACGTCCGGCATCCGCAGCGCCACCGTCAACAGCACAATCACCCGGAAAGCATCGAAAGCAGCCGCAAAGAGAGCGCCCCGCATAATTTGGCCACTCGCAATGCAACAATCTTCAAAGAAGCCCGCCAACAGCGAACTCGCAATCGCCGCCACCAACCACAGGGGCCCTACCGGCGCGCTTTGTCCCCACCGGGTGAACGAGACACCCACTCCAACGCCGACCCACAAAAGGGTACCCAGCAATAACAAAGTCCACGAGGCCTGCAGCGCCTGCGGCTTTTCTTTAATTTTGCCGGCCCAAAGGTAAAGACCATTGTTCACACCACTCAGGAGGAGGAGCGCAGGTGCGAGGGCCACGTACAGAAAAAATATTTTGTATTCGCCCACATCGTGAACGCTGAGCAAACGCACGAGAATGAGCGGCAACGCCAGGTTTGCCAGGGACATGATTCCCGAAAGAATCGATAGCGGCCAGTGCGATGCCTCCTTCATGCTGTCACCAGACTACCGCCCTTTGCCCGCGCGCAAAACCCCGCGCAGACTTTCTCGCCACTCGAGCGCAGTGCAATACGCGTGGCCGCGCCAAGTCAGCGGACGACAAGCGCGCACCAACGGGCGGAGCTCCGGATTCCAATCGAATTTGTAACGTTCTTCGCCCTGCAAAAAATCGAAAACTTCCAGTCCCTGATCCCGCGACCAATCCAGTAATCTTTGTACAAAAATTTTTCCGGCCCCGTAGGCCCGTAACTGAGCCGCAAAATTCAGCGCGGGGGCATAGTAATAAAACACACCTTCCCACACGTAGAAGAGCCCCCGACAAAAGGTCGTGTCTTCCACCCGCAACTCAAAGAGCTTCATCCACGCCGGTCGCGGCGCGCCCAAAATCCAATCCCGAAACACCCCTCGGCGCCGCAGCCAACTTTCATCGAGAGATCCTTGCAAGTAGGCACGGCGCGCCACCAAATGCGTCCACCAACCCTCGAACCATGCTTCGGCCTCGCCGGGCGCTGCCTTCTCGTCCAGAACCCGCAACTCGAGCGCGCGACCAAAATCACGCGTCACCTTGCGCTCGCAACGACGAATGTGCGACATGGCCTCGGCATCGGGTTTGCGCGGGGCCTGCAGCACCACGTACGGACTCACTCCATAGGGAACCACCACGGTGCCCCTAGGCAAATGGACCGGACGCAGCGCCGGGAGCAGTTTGGCTGAAACCCAAACATCGGCCGATACCGGAGGGCTTGAATTCAAGTCCTTCCAACTCTCATAATCCACCAAGTAGTCACGGGCGATGCGTGCCACCCGCAGGGAACGGTGCGAAGTCGTGACGATTTCCGAACATGACCAACCCAGCTGACGAACGCGCGTCGTCCAGGCGTCAGAGTCAAAGAGGATTGGCCACGAGTTCACTTGAGCATCATAGGGATTCTCCCTAGAATGGCAAGCATGACTGGGACGCTGTCCACCTTCCTTCGGCGTATGGCTTCGCCCCGGCTTCTCGGTCGTGTCGCCACGAACTCCGCAATCAATTTATTTCAGACGCCAGCGTTTATCCTCAGCTACCACCGCATCGGTAAGGTGCCCACCCCCCACGACCCCATGAGTCTTACCGTGAGCCCCGAAAACTTTCGGCTTCAGCTGCAAGTCCTCAAGGAACGCTTCCTGGTGACCTCACTCTCCAGCCTCGTCCGCGCTCAACCTTGGAACGATCGCCCCCTCGTTGCGCTGACTTTCGACGACGGCTATCACGACAACCTCACCGAAGCCCTGCCCATTCTGGAAGAGTTCGGCCTGCCGGGCACTATTTTTGTCGCCACCGAGCATTTGCAAAGCGGCGAACGCTACTGGTGGGACCATCTCTTTCGCCTTCTCTACGAAACCGCCCCCATCGCCCCCCGCGAATTCGACATCGATATGGGCGCCCTACGCGTGCACTATTCGCTCGCCACGCGCGACCGCTTTCTGGACGAAGCCGTTGCCTTTTGCCAAATGAGTCCGCCGAGCGAATCGAAGATTTTTTGTGCTCGCCTCCGCGAGGAACTCCGCGCCCGCGAACCCGACCCCGCGCCGGACCGCATTCTGACCATCGAGGAAACGCGCCACATCGCTTCGCACCCCCTCATCGAAATCGGATCGCACGGCAACACGCACATGTCGTTTAGCCTCCTGAACGCCGAGCAACAGCTCCAAGAACTCACCAGCTCCAAGGCCGCCATTGAAAGCTGGCTAGGCCGTCCCGTTCGACACTTTGCCTATCCCTACGGCACCCAAGAACACGTGCAGGCGGACTTATCCAATCGCTGTTTAATGGCTGGCTACGAAAGTGGCGTCACCACCATATCGGGCCAGGTACGTAGCTGGACTCCTCGCGGCCTTTTGCCGCGCATCTTTGTGCAGAACATTGGCGCCTCTAAATTCCACAACTTATTGAACAAAGCGTTTTTCATTTAACAGCCTACTTTGGGCTTTGTTCCCCCGCGCGAAACGACTATAATAACGCGCCATATCAATATGAGCATTTATTCAAAGCCAGAAAAACTGTCTAACTTATTGAAGTTATTAATAATTACCACATTAGTTGCCTGTGCTTCAAAACACACCCCTCCGCCCCTAACGGACGAAGAAATCGGCCAAAATGCCGCAACTAACCAAGTTAGCGCGAATCCGGCACCCACCCTAAAGGCCGATTCCGTAGCCCCAGGTTACCTCATTCAAATCGCCCACCCCGAAGACAAAACCCTGAACGGAAAGTTCCGCATTGAATTCGATGGCACCCTCAAACTCCCTTACGGCAAAAAAATCGACACGAAGGGCCTAGAGTTCCCCGCCCTCGAAAAACGTATTCTCGACACCTACGCTAGCTACTTCAAGAGCGGTGAGAACCTGTTCAAAATTCAGGTCGTGCAGAAAAAACTCTACCTGGATGTGCGCGGTCCCTTCACCAAGCCCGGCTTACAACTCATCGATAGTCGCACGTCCATCGACGAAATCATTGCCGCCGCCGGTGGTCTCGAACCGCAAAAGGGAATTCGCTTCGTGCGCATCAACCAGGGCGAACACACGACTCTGGTGAATCTGGAAAATTACTTTCGCTCGAGTTCGAGCGTCACCGTTCCCAACTGGATCGGCGGTGACGTGCTGTTCTTCCAGAAGGACGACGGCGGCGGCCCCGCCCAGAACACCGGCACCATTCGACTCCTCGGTGAAGTGCGCACCCCCGGTGACCTAGGCTTCCAGAGTGGCCGCGATTTTTACTACTATTATTCCGAAGCCGGTGGCCCCACGAACCAGGCGGACATTGACGTCGTCGAGCTCATCCGCGGCAAAGATAGCCAACGCATTACTTACGTCTTTTCGCTCAAAGATCGGGAGAGCATTCCGCATCTCCAGGCGGGCGATATTCTCGTGCTCCACGCCGACAAACGCGGCCCGTGGGAGCGCGGCATTCAATACGCAACGGGCGTGAGCTCGGTCATTATTGCGATTGCAGCTTTGGTGGTGGTGTTCTGATGAAAAAACTCGAAGACATTAGTCGTTACATTCGCTTCGCCGAATCGCGCGATCTACTCGACGCCTTCCTGAAGGCCGCCGAGCAGCAAAAGTTCAAATCGGTCGCCCTCGTGTCGGAGGCCAGCGCCGAGGGTAAAACGCTCATTACCCTGACGCTCGCGCTCGGACTCGCCGAGCTACACCAGAAACGCGTGCTCATCGTGGACACCAGCAGCATGACCCGCGAGAATTCGCTGTCGCTCCTGCAGGCCCTCGAGCTCGATGAAAAAGAATCCCTCCAACCGGGCAAGCCGCTGCCCACCTTCAACTTGAAAGTGGATTACGTGCGCCCTGCGAGTTTGGAAGCACCCGAGATCGACCGCATTCTGAATGCTTACCGCGACAACTACGATTTCGTGTTGCTCGACACCATGGCCATGAACTCGCGCAATCGCAACAATCTGGGCGCCCTGACGGTTGCCTTCCGGTCCGAACGCACCCTCGTGGTAGCGGGCCCTTCACAAGCATCGGGATCCAACGCTCGCAAATTAGCCGAGCGAGTCACACAAAGCGGGGTCAGGCTTTTGGGCCTCGTTTGCAACGGGGAGTTCAAATGACGAACGCAGCGCAAACGATCGAGTTCCAGGAGTTCTTCGCTAAAATCTACGCGCGCCGTAAGCTCATTCTGGCGCTCGTAACGATTTCCACGGCGGCCTTCATCGTGGCCAGCTATTTCATGCCGAAGCGCTACAAGTCGACGTTCTCCATGAACATCTCCTCGCAGTACTTCCACAATCCGCTCGTGCAAGATTTCGTGCCCGACATTACGGATCCGTCGGAACTTAAATTCCAACGTGAGGCCCTCATCCGCAAAGCCTTTACCGATGAGTTCATCGACAAAATCGCCGGCCTGATGGGCGGCTACAAAAATCCCGAGGGCGATATTCGCCGCACGCGCGAGCGCGAAGACCTTTTCCGCTCCATCGAAGTCATTTCGCTGGGGCCCACGAGCTTTCAGGTTGCTTACCTAACCTCCACGCCGGCGCAGGCCCTCTCCACTTCGCAGGCGACCCTCGATCAAATCATTCGCACCCTCACGAACGAGAAAATCGTGGCCCTCAAAAACGTGCGCGATGCCATTCGCGAACGCCTCGATACGCTCAACCTGGGCGACACTTCGGCCACCACGGACCCCCGCGTTTCTTCGCGCGTTGATACCGTCGAACGCGAAGCCCTGCGCCTCCAGTCCGAAATCGACACCCTCACCCTGCGCTATTCGGATCAGCACCCCGAAGTCGTCGCCCTCCAGGGAAAACTGAAAACATTAAAGGCTTGGCTCCGCCCCAACGCGGCCAATACCAACGGCAAGAAGGCCGCACTCGCAGACGACATGATCAGCGCACGCGCCAAGGGCATGGGCTCCGAAGCGTATGAGGATCTCGTGCGCAAATTCAACTTGCTGAACGTCGCGATCGAGCTCAACACCCGCGGCGATTTAGGCGCCACGGTGGTGGTGCTGCAGCCGCCGCGCTTGCCGCAAACGCCCTTCTACCCGAACAAGAGTTTGTTCGCGGTCTGGGGCGTACTAGCGGGCCTGCTGCTTTCGGCGGCCGTCATGTTCCTCGAAGAAACCCTGCAGGGCACCCGCAGAACGCCGGCGCAACTCGCCGAACTCCTGCGCACGCCGCTCCTGGGGCAAATTCCTTCCTTCTCCCAACCGAGCCGAAGCGACCGTGATCACCGAACCGTCGGAACACCTACCGCTCATATCTAAAGACGGCCACGGCGGCCTGCTGGTGATCGAAGCGTTGTCGCTCTTTGCGACGACGCTCTTTCTCCTGCTGCGCGATGCCTCCCGCCGCAGCAACATCTTCGCAACGCGTTGGCCGCGGGCCATGCGGGCCGGATTAATTTTGGGCACCCTGATTCTCTTCGCGTACTTCCTCGATGGCATGGGTGGGCGACTAGTTCTCCTAGCCGCCACCTACGCCGCTGGTTTTGCTATTTCCGTGCTCTCGCCCGTTACGGCCATTTGCCTTTTCGTAGCCAATCTCTTTTTACGGCCGTGGGAGCTCATCGAAGACAACGAGCTGCTCCTCGCCATGCCCCGCACGCTCTTCTACGTAGCCGTCGGCAGTTGGCTCTTTCGCTGCTATCGCACGGGCCAATGGCGCCTACGCTGGCATCCGCTCTGCACGCTGCTCTTTACCTTTGCCACTTGGCTCCTGATTTCGACTTTCAAACGCAGCGATCCCAGCGAGGCCTTCTCCCTCTTCTTCGATCTCTTCTTTAAGATTCTCACGATTTTCTTTTTGCTCGTGCAAATCATCGACGACGAAGACGCCACTGAATCGCTCCGCGGAACTTTTATTATTTCGGCGCTGGGCCTGGGCGCCCTGGGCTTCTTTAAAAAGGTCATCATGCCCGAGACCGGAGAGCGTCTGAGCCTCTTTGGTTTGCTCGGCGATCCGAACGACATCGCCTCGGTGCTCGTGCTCATGATTCCGCTCTTAGCATCCGTAGGCCTGCGCTACCGCCCCCGTTTTTTGATGGTGCCCCTCGTAGCTACGGCCCTGGCTTTCTCTACGGTCGTTATTTGGTTTAGCCAGTCCCGTGGCGCGATTCTTTCCTTCTTCGCCATGCTGGGCGCGTTTCTCTACACGCGAATGCGCTTTCGCCATCGCTGGGCCAAATGGGTGCTCATGCTCGCCCTCGCGGGCATGTCCGCCGGCGCCTTCAAATTCTTAAAGCGTTCCGAAGGCGATCTTGAAGGCTCCTCCCAAAGCCGGTTGATTTATTGGAAGACCGCCGTGCGCATGGCCGCGCGCAATCCCTTGCTCGGCGTCGGCTTCGAGGGCTTTCCCTCGAACTACGAAAGTTACTCCCCCGATCTACGCTACGAAACCGGCTACCGCACGGCTCACTCCTCGTGGCTCCTCGTGCTCGCCGAATCGGGCTGGTTGGGCGCCCTGCTCTTTATCAGTCTCTTCGGCTGGACCTTGCGCATGGCGTGGCAGCATCGTCTGCGCCAACCCGAGCTATTCATCGCGGGCATCGGCTACGGAGTGGCCATGAGCTTTCTGTCGCATTCCTATACCCTCACTCCGTATTTTTTCGTGGCCCTTGTCCTAGCGCACGGGTTGAATGAAAATCAGTCTCCAGCCACGGAGATCTAGCGACATGAGTTCATCGTCCACCACCCGCCCGGGCGTCCTGCTGATTGCCCAGCAGCTCCAAATTGGCGGCCTCGAACGCACGGTCTGCGAACTGAGTCGCAGCTTGCACCGGAGCGGCCGATGGTCGGTGCACGTGCTCACGTACGAAAGTCTTCCCGCGCCCGATACCTTTCACGACGACATCGCCGCGGCCGGCATTCCGGTGATTTTCGGACACAAGGGCCGGGGATTTTCGTGGAAAGTTCTGCGAACCATTTTGCGCTACACTCGCCAGCATGACATCCGAATTTTGCACACGCACGATACGGGCCCCCTGGTGTACGGCGCGCTTGCCCGCCTGCTCTCGGGCGGCCGACTCAAACAAGTGCACACTTACCATGGGGCCATTCAGCTCTCGCACGGCCCCCGCAGTCGCCTTTACGAACGACTCTTTGCCCGCGTAGCCAATACACTCGTAGCCGTGTCCGACGAAGTCCGGAATGCCTACGCAAAAGCGGGGGTAGCAGCCGCGCGCATTCGTACTTTGCACAATGGTGTGTCGATTCTCACGCAGGGTCCGGCCACCCAGGCTGAACGCAGCACCGCCCGCTCACGCTTGGCACTCCAAGCTTCGCCCGCCATTCGCGACGATATCGAACGCAGTCGCGATCGCATCTGGCTGCTGTGCTTAGCCCGCCTGGCTCCCACCAAGGGTCAGTTTTTGCTGTTGGATATGTGGAGCCAAATGCCCCGCGTTTGGCGCGAGCGCTGCGCCCTTTGGTTTGTCGGTCCCGACCCGGAAGGCCAAACTCTCGCCGCCCTTCGGGCACGCCTTAAACGTGACCAACTAGAAAGCGAAGTGTTCTTGTCCGGTCCCATGCGCAACACCATCGATTGGGTGCAGGCTTCCGACGTATTCGTCTCGGCCTCGGAAATGGAAGGGCTCCCCCTCAGCCCCCTCGAAGCCGTAGGTTCTGGATTACCCGCGCTCCTCTCGAACATTCCGGGGCACTCCGTGTTCCGGAGTGCTACGCACTTCCGCACGCACGACGCCGCCCAGGCTAGCCATCAGATCGTGAAAATTTTAATGGAACGCTCAACCGACCCCGAGGCCTACGATGCTCGGTGCTGGAATGAGTCCGCTTACGTACGCAACGATTTCAGCATTGAACGTACGATGGGCAATTACGAGGACCTGTACCTACAGGTCCTCGCCTTGCCGAACAAAAATTAGAGGTTGTTCGGATTCGCCGGAACGGGCGCGCCGGGAATTTCGTCCACGGGGGCCTGCCGGCGGAACTTCAAATCAATGAGCTCCCCATTGAGCGTGCTCATACCGAAGCCCCGCCAAATTTCTTTGCCAAAGCTATCCACGCGTTTCGCGAGGTACCAAATAACGGTTCCGTTGCGATCCCACTTTTGCTCTAGCATCACGAAGGCGCGCTTCTTGATGTAGGCACCTTCGTTCAGATCAATATGCGCCACAAGCTCATTGGAATCCCAGCGGAAGGTACCGGCCAGCAATTGACCATTGGTGCCTTCGAGTTTACGAATAATGAGCGTGCCGGGAATGCCATGCATCGTGCCCACAAAGTATCCAGGGACGTCTTCAATCGCCGGCGGGTTGTTAACGGGGCCATCATTAAAAAATTCCGCCACCGAGCGCACCGATTTGCCCGTGATCGACATCACGCAACTGTCGTGCGTGGTAGTGAGCAGTGCGTTCACAGCCCCGGTGTTGCGATCGACTTTAATCTGGTAGCGGGAAGGAATACCGTCGATGTAGTTTTCGCCCTCGAGAATTTCGCCGAAAGCGCCTTCTTCCGTACGAATACTAGCGTTGGGAAACACGTAAACGGTTTCCGAATCGGCATCGACAAAGTTCACCGTCGTGCCCGCATCACTCTGAGTGTTGGCAATCATGAGCACGTTGATGCGCGGAATGCGGCAGCCCTGCGGCACCGTATTCGGGTTCTGAATTTTGGTCGTCACCCGGTAGTAACCTTCGTGATACGGTTCCAGCAAAATAATACGCTGGGTGCCCAAGTTCTGCACATTCTTTGCCGCCGTTATCACCCAATCACTGTCTTCGGCCGCGAGCGCAATCGCACGCGCCTGACTAGCGAAGGCGATGAGCGCACGGAGTTCGACTTCGTCTTCAATGAAGGGTACACGTTGCACCCAGTAACTCAGGATTTCAAAACGCGAATCCTCGTTGGAGAGTAACTTGAAGTTATCCACGAGGAACTTTGTCTCCACCGGCCCGTACTTGCAGAGCGCCAAGACGGATTGATCGAGAAGATCGGCGGCGTTCTGAATCACCCAATCTTCATCGCCCAGCTGTTTGAACAAATCGCGGGCCTTGGCGGCGAATTCTTTGAGGTTCATCCAGACGGCAACATCCTGGCTCTTCTTGTAAGTAACCTTGAGCTGCTGAATGTATTTGAAGGGGGCACGCTGGCGATCTTCGGCACTCATGGCCTTGTACTTGGCGAGAGTTCCGGGAATATCGCACACGGGAACCGTGCACGCCGCGGCGGGCTTGGGCACTGCTGGCTTAGGTACAGCCGGTTTAGGGCCCGCGGTCGCTGCCTGGGCACCGAAGCTAAGCAACAGAGATGATAGGGAAATGCTCCAAAGACGAGCGTATTTTGACATGGTGCATTATATACCGACTTTAGTTGCCACTATCAAAGGATTTCAATAGGAAATCTCGCTCAACGGCCCCCGCCGCCCTCAAGAATAAGCATAAAAGTCTTAATAATTACAACAAGATCAAGCCTTAGCGACATGTTTTGAATGTAATAAAGGTCGTATTCGAGTTTCTTCCGCGAATCCTCTACGGAGGCCGCATAACCAGCCATAACCTGGGCCCATCCGCTAATCCCCGGACGCACCAGAGTGCGCAAATAAAAAAGCGGAATTTCGGTGGCGAACTGAGCATAGAACTCCGGACGTTCGGGACGGGGACCAATAAAACCGACCTGACCGCGCACCACATTCCAAAGCTGAGGCCATTCGTCCAATCGACTCGTTCGCAAGTAACGTCCGATGCGCGTCACACGCGCATCGCCTTCGCTCGCCCAACGCGGCCCAGACTTTTCGGCATCCTCCTGCATGGTGCGAAATTTGAGCAACTCAAAGACTTCGCCGCGATAACCCGTACGTCGTTGCCGGTAAATAACCGGCCCCGCCCCCGAAAGTTTGACCGCCACAGCCACCAAAAAACCGATCGGCAACGTGATCAGCAGGAGCAATATTGCCAGCAAAGGCTCCGCCCAAACTTTGAGGTTAAAATAAAAACGGACCCAGCGTGTTTTCAGCGAGGCCATCACCAAAAAAAACCACGCATCGGATTTAGCTAAATCTAAACGTCCTTCGAGTTCGTCAATCAAACGGCGAAAATCTAAAATGGGCACGCCCCCGATGTGCGCCGAGAGGAGTTCCTCATTACCCCGGAAATCCCGGAGCGAGCTGCGCGACATCAACACCAAATCCACGCTCTGCGCCAGCTGGCGATCATCGACGAATTCAAAGAAGCGCTCCAGCTTCCAATCCTTTACGGTGGCAAAGAGATAGTCTCGCTCCGCCGGCGACAGAACCATCAAAACTCTACGCTTCCCCTTAAGCCGCAACGCCAGACGACTCGCCACGTTCTGAAACAAAAACGAAACGAGCGCCACCACCGGCGTGCCCCAAAGAATTTCGCGGTAACGGAGCACTTCATTTTCGCTGACCAAAAAAATTAAATATTTTCCCAGCAGCGCGAACCAGGGCAAGGTCAACAGCAACGTAATGATGTCACTGCGTTTCGGCAGCGGACGAAAGGCATCAAAATAGCCAAGCATCACGAGGGCCCGCTGCGTAGACCAACCCACGAGCATCGCCCACAGAAGCGGCGGGGCCAGGCCTTCCGAGAGGTGACCGTGCGAAGCGGCGACTAAAAACCAAGCCCAAACGAGTCCCAGCAAAAAGAGCGTCTGACTCCAGGCCGCCGGACCGCGCACACGCATTTGTCCGCCTATCGCCACGTAACCTCCGCGGAGCTCGGCTGCGTCCATAACTTTGGAAATGCTCGGAGCGATGCCACGAAGGATGCTCTTAGCGAAGGCTGAACCAGAAGACCAGCGGCCAAAGCAACGAGGCCCGGGATTCCCAGGGACAGCGCAGCGAATAGCAACCAGTAAGCCCAAAACACACGAAACACTCGGCGAAGTGCTAACAGGCCAACCCGCGGATGCAAACGAAACACACGCGGCAACAAACGTCGCATCCACTGTAAATTGCCCGCCACCATGCGAGTTCGCCGAGTAGATTCATCGCCGGCTGCGCGCAGGCCTACATCGCCCACTCCCGCGGCCCGCGCGTAGCCGTCCCAGTACAGCAAGCGAAGGTCCGGAAAACGCGCCCGCAAGGCCAGCGGAATCACCACATCGTCATTCAACCAATCCACAACACCAATTTCGTCCATCACCTGGGCCAGTAAATCGCGGCGATAAAACACCGTGGCTCCGTGCACGCTCATGGGACCACCGGCCTCATTCTCAAAACTCTTCAGGGCACGTTCCACACCCCACACGCAGCGCTCCACCCAGCTAGCTCTCGCCGGATGGTAGGCCGGCGCAAAACCCGAAAGCGATTCATCATCCAGATGCGCTGCCCACCCCGCCACCAGCCCCTCACCCCACACCGCGCCGGCATCCGCCAACGCTACCCAATCGGCCCGACTTTCGTAGAGCAATCCACGCAGCGTTTTCCATTTGGAGCGATGATGAAACACCCGGGCCTGCGCGCCCGCAGAAATGGCAATGTCCCCCGTGCGATCCGTACACGCGTCCAGGCCCACCAAGACGCGCACACTGAGCAAAGGCTTAGCTCCGCCCCGCTGCCACTGGGCGAAGGAACGAGCGACGGAGTCGAGTGTCGCCCGCAAAGTTCCGGCTTCGTTATGGGCCGGAATCAGCACGTCCACCGACCACGAAGAACGCGCACGCTGAGCGCGCCGCTCGCGCGGCTTCGGCCAAAGCGAAGCAATGAAGGGAAACAAAAAGCTCGCTCCTCCGAAACCGAAGAGAGCGAGCCCAAGGCAAACCGTATTAATCACTCACTGACAGGGTCCGTAAATCATGCCACGCTTGTCGGCCTCCTGCCGCGAGAAGGGCAAACGCGTCGTGGCATCGTAACGAACACTCCTCCAGGTCGAGCGAATATCCTGCGCGTTGCTGAAGTCCGCGCCGCACACCCAAGAATTATTCAACGACGAGGTCACCAACTGCGCACCGATGAGGGTGGTGTCGGTCAGAATGGAATTATCAAAGTAAGAGCCCGCAAAACCCGAACCATTCAGCATGGCATGACTAAAATCGGTGTAACGAAAGTCGCCCCGCTTATGCTGTCCGCCGTCGAAGCCCGCGCCAAAGAGCGAGGCGTCGCGAAAGATCGCGCCGTCGGTCGAGGCAAAACGCCACAGCGACTGACTCCCACTAATGCGCTCGAAGCTCGTGTTCTTCGCCACTATTCCCGTCAAGTCCGTTCCATCCAAGCGCGCCGAGGTGAATTTGCAATCGTCGAATTCCGAACCGCGCAAATCGAGCCGCGACAAATCCTGCTGCGAAAAATCGGCCTTCGAAAAAATCCCGCACTGACCCAGAACATCTGGATTGCGACCTTCCTGTCCGGCCCCATCCAAACATTTGCGTTTTGTTTCGTTCCAACGAAAGCCTTTATCTTCGGCGCGAGCCACACCGCCGAACAAGCCGCAAGCAACAAGAACGAGTGAAGTTAGAGATGTCATACCGAGGTCCTCCAGGACCTATTCTGACACAGAACCCAGGGCGCGCAATGCGACGGGAACTTGAGCGTGGACCATGGGCAAATCCCAGTGCATCATTTCGTTAAGGGAATGAGTTTTGGCCAAATGCCGCACTACGTGCAAACCTAACAAGTACCCCGAGCGATTCGGCGAATCCTTCGTAACGGACTCACCGCTGCCCGCGAACCATTTGCGGTAAAGCGGCAAATCATTGGCACGTTCGTCAGCCACCCCCAAATAGGCCCGCGCCAACCACGCTAGCTCCGATTTAGGCTGGCGCCCCAGCGCCTCATTCATCAGTAACTCAGCATCGCTCTTGTAGGGGTTGAGCTCGCCACTTACGTAGGTGGCCAATCCTTCCATCCAGAGCAGCAAAGTCATGCGCCCCTCGCGATTAAAGCGATCTTCGCTCACATTGATCATGCTGGCGTGATACAGATGAAACAGCTCGTGCGAGAACAAAGTATCAAGATCATCTTCGCCCTCGGTAATTTGATCCAAACCAAAGGCCATGATCGTGATTTTAGGAGAACTCGCCAACGATCCCCCCTTGCCATTGAAAGTGAGCGCCGAAGGAATGGCATAAATATCTAAATCAAAGCGCGCATCAGGAAAGAGCGCGTGAAAACGCCGAATCTGCACCTGCAACGTGCTATCGAAGGTACGAAAAGACGCCTCAATGGACTCATAGCGCTCGGAGTAAACCTTAAAGGCTTCACGCAGCTGCTTCTCGCGAAAGGGACTCCAGTCCGGCCGAGTACTCTTGGTCCAAACGAGCGAATCATAGAACTCCTGTCGCGGAGCTTCTACCCACTCGCGCCAGAGCGCTTCCTGCTCGGCAAAGGGCAAGCCCTTGGCCTTCTGCCAAAACTTACCGAAGGGCGCACCGAGGTTAATGATTTGCGTACCGTGCGGAGGCGGACTCTTCGTCACCGGATCGGTAGAACTACACCCAACCAGCGTTAAAAAAAAGAGGCCGAGACTCCATTGCATAGGGATGGTCCCAGTATAAACGCAATTCAGTGAACGTCGATGGGGCCAGCGTTGACGACCTTTTTAATTTTAATCAGAAAAAGTGGAATCAGAGCGCAAGCAAAGCAAGCCACCAACACCCACATGATTTGGTTAAAGCTCATGACGAAAGCCTGACGGTACACGCGTCCCCAAATGGACTTAAGTGCGGCCTGTGAATTTGGCACGAAACCCACCCACGTGGCCATGCGACCATTCATGCTCCGCAGGGCCTGCATGTAGCTCCCGTAAGTTGCCGGGTTCAGCAAACTCGCATGCACCATAAGGTCATTGTAGTTTTGGGCGTTATTGATTTTCAGCAAGGTCGAAAGGCCCGCAATACCCACACTGCCGCCGATTTGCCGGAACAAGTTCATCAATCCCGCCACCTGTCCAAGCTTCGGGCCCGAGAACTGCCCCAGCACCATCGTATTGATCGGCACGAAGAGGAAGGCCATGCCCCAGCCGCGAACGTACAGGGGCCAGAAAAATTCTTTTTCACCCGACGCCACCGTAAAGCGCGTCAGCATCACCAGCGCCACTTCCACAAAGCAAATGCCGAAAAAGATTAAAATCCGAGGATCGTATTTCCGTAGCAGCATCCCAATGAACGGCATGAGGAGCGCCGTCATCGCAGCACCGGGAATGAACAACTCTCCGATCTGCGTAGCCGTGTAACCCATGATCGTGCTCGCAAAAACGGGCACCACGAACACGAGCGAATAAAGCATCATGCCCAGAATGGTCATAAGCATGGTGCCGTTGCGCACGGCCGAGTGAGCAAATAAGCGCAAATCAAGGATAGGATGCTTTGTCCTAAGCTCCCACCACACCAAACCCGGCAATGAAATCGCCGCCACCGCGGAAGTTACCCGAATGATGTTCGAAGCAAACCAATCCTCGGCTTCGCCCCGCTCCAACACGAACTGCAAACAGCCCACCCCGAGAGTCAGAAA
Organism: Bdellovibrionales bacterium; assembly: GCA_018266335.1. Next base: position 28,126 of record JAFEAR010000251.1, on the reverse strand, counting down.
CACCAATCCCCAAACGTCGATGGGAGCGCGGGTTGGTTTTTCCGTGACAGTTTCAGCCGCGACGGGCGAAACGGGCGCCGGGTCCGCGTGCTTGTAATCCTTCAACTTCCAAAAGGCGAGCGCCGCCGCAATAAGCCCCAGCGGCAAGTTAATATTAAAAATCGATCGCCAGCCGAAGTTGTCCGTCAGGTACCCACCGAGCGTAGGACCAATCGTGGGTCCTAAAATAACGCCCATGCCGTAAATCGCACTGGCCATGCCCGCTTTTTCGCGCGGAAATTGCTCCTGAATGAGCGCCTGCGATGTGGGCAGCAACGCCCCGCCGGCCAGGCCCTGCAACACGCGGAAGACGATGAGGGTTTCCAAATTGGGCGCGAGACCGCAGGCCACCGAAGTCCCCGTAAAGAGCAAGATACATCCTACGTAATACTTACGCCGCCCGATTTGCATGCCGAGCCAACCGGCAATCGGAAGCACAATGGCGTTCGCAATGATGTAACCCGTAACGACCCAGCTGATATCTTCGAGCGTCGCTCCTAAATTACCCATCATGGTAGGAATCGCCACGTTCACAATGGAGGTGTCAATAATTTCCAGCAACGAAGCCAGAATCGCCGTGAGCATAATAATCTTGGCGTCGAGCGAGAGCTTAAACTCGGGCGCCGGCGAGAGCGTGGACTCAGCCATAAAAGTATCGATGCTCCCTAAAGCAAATTAACGACGAACGGAAACGTCCGCCGACAGTCCGGCCTGCAGCCGCTCGCGATCCTGCGGAGTGAGATTTAAAAACTTAATGCGCACCGGAACTCGCTGCACCACCTTGGTAAAGTTACCGGTAGCGTTGTCCGGTGGTAGCATGGTGAAAGTTGCGCCCGTACTGGGACTCAGACTCTCCACCTCGCCCTCGAAGTTATGATCCGCAATGGCGTCCACTTTGATCTCTGCCTTTTTTCCAATTCCGATCTCGTGAATTTCGGTTTCTTTGAAGTTCGCAATGATCCAGCGATCGTCGGCGCCCACGAATCCAATTAGCGGCTGCCCCACTCCCGCCAACATGCCGGCCTCAATTGACTTACGCGCCACCGTGCCGTCGGAAGGAGCCTTGATCTCGGTGTAACTCAAGTTCAATTTCGCCTGCTCCAATTGCGCACTCACGGATCCCAACTTACGACTCAGTTCCTTGTAAGTTGCTTCCGCCGTATCAAACTGCTGCCGCGAAACCGCACCGCTTTTCACCAGATCGCTCAGGCGCTTGTAGTTCTTTTCGGTATCGGCGACTCGCGCCTGCAGGGATTCAAACTCCGACTCCACCTGGTGCAGAGTGTTTACGTAGTCGCGATCATCAATCTTCGCGAGCACCTCACCCGCTTTCACTTTCTGATTTTCCTCGACGTTCACTTTGAGCACCAAACCCGAAACCTTCGAGGAAAGCATCACCGAGTGCGCCTGCACCGAAGCATTGTCCGTACTCACGAAGGCCATATGCCGGTAAATAAGGTAGCCAACGCCGAGCGCGACCACGATGCCCACCCCAGTAAAGATCTGACGTTTAGAACCGGACGATTTAACATGAGCGTTCATATGGTTTTCCCCATGGCAAGTTCAAGGTTGATCCAAGCTTCGGCCGCGTTCAGCTGCGAGGTTACGGAACCTGCTTGCGCGCGGAAAAGTTCTAATTCGGCATCCAAAACATCCGTGTGGGTGCGAACGCCACTCCGTAAACCTTCGTTAGCCAACCGTACACTTTCCCGCGCCTTTTCCACGTCCGAAGTTTTCGCTTCGAATACGGCAGCACTGTATAGGTAGCGACGCTTCCAGTATTCGAAGTCCACCGGCTGGTGCAAACGCGCCAACATAGCCGTCTTCTCCGTTTGCACCTGCTGCTCGGCCGTCTCCCGCGATTTAGCGATCGAGGCCATGCCATCAAAGATGTTCCAGTTCAAAAAAATTCCCACGTTGTAGGCCGAACGAAAGCTATCCTTATCGGTCCAAGCCGAGTTGATGTTGTTGTAGGAAACGTACTGGGCCCCCAAACCAACTTTCGGCACCCAGTAAGCACCGTTAGCACGGTCTAACTGGTCAGATGCCTCCACGCGGGCGTCCAGCGCCTGTAAATCTTTGCGTACGTAACCCACCGGCAAAACAAGCGGTTGAATTTTTGCCGGTTGAGGATGGGGCATTTCGCCCGCTAGGGGCCGGGCATCTGTCGCCAACCCCATCGCTTCGGCCAAACGACTTCGCGAGGTCAACACGTTGTCTTGGGCCGCCAAATCTTCAGATTGCGCTTCGTGCAGCTGCACTTCTACCTTCAGGACATCGTACTGCGTGGACGTGCCGGCCCGCTTCAATTCGCGCACGCGACGTAGATGATCCTCCAAAGTCTTTACGTTCTCCGAAGCCACACTCTCAATCCGTTGCGCGGCCAGTGCCTGGTAGAACTTCAACCGAATATCCTGATTCACCTGAAAGCGCGTCCAATCCAATTCCGCTTCGGCAGCATCTTTGCCCCAACTAGCGGCCGAATACCGATGAATGTTTTGCAGACCATCGAAGAGCGGCAAAGACACATCGACGGTCAGACTTGTCGTGGGATAAATGAGCGGAATCTGCAGCGGAGCGCCACCAAGATTAACGTTATCGAACTGATATTTAGTCGAAAAGAAATGATTCGCCGACAACGAAAGCTTGGGCAGAAAACCAGACAGACTTTCCGTGCGCCGCCAGCCCTGCTCATCGAACACCGACTGGGCTCGCTGCACTCGAGGAGAATGGCTTTGCCCATCGCCCAAAGCTTGATCCAAAGTAAGACCCTCAGCCTGCGCGGCCGCCGACGCCAAACAGAGCCAAGCCCCGAAAGGTATTAGGGAGAATATCGATGATCGCATTGTGAATAGTAAGGTACCTAAGCACTTTTGGAGTGTCAATTAGGGACCTAACTATCTCGACTGGCGGGGGTCAAATTTCTGCGGTAAGGTTATCCGCAGTGAGCAAGCCACTTTTTTTTGACATGCCCAAAGAGGAGACCATTCGCGCCATTGCGGATCAATACCCACAGGCGGATCCCTCCGCCATCGAGGCTTCACTCCTCCTTACGCGCATTTCCGGTGAGATTATCGAATTTTACGAAAAGCTTTTTCTTCAGCATGGATTATCCTACGGCCGCTTCGCCATTCTCATGCTCCTCTCCCGCGAAAGCGGCGGCGTTAGCCCCTCGGACCTCGCCCAGCGCTCGAATGTCACCCGCGCCACCATCACCGGACTTCTCGACGGACTCCAGCAGAAGGGACTCATTCGACGCATCGACGACCCCCGCGACCATCGCGCCTGCCTGATTCACATGACACCCAAAGCGCACAAACTCATTGCGCGCATTCTCCCCCACCATTTTGACCGTATGTGCGCCGTCATGAAGTCGACCACCCCGACCGACCGCAAGGGACTCATCGCTACCCTGAAGAAAATAAAAACGGGCCTCGCCAACGCTCCCAAGCGCTAAGCAAATCGCCAGAGAATTGGCACCCATCCCACGATCCACCGACCGATGCTAGACTAGCCGCAGGGGGAAAAGCTCATGACCATCCAAAACTTTCGGCGCGCCTTCTTACTCAGCACCTTAGCTTTTGCCACCGGCGCTGCCGCGCAGACCAACTCGCCCGACGACCTCAGTAAACTCAAGGGGCAAGTCGACACCTTCCTCGCCCAAGTGGACAAACAGAACGGCCCCACCTTCAACGGCAAGGACCAACACTTGAGTCAGGAAAAAATTCTCGAAACGATTGCCTCGCTCCGTAAAATTACTCAGCAGCAAAAAGATTTGCGCAAACAAGAATTGAACCCCCGCGCCCCCCAACCGAGTCCCCGCACCTGCACGGACTTTCGCAGCTTCATGCGCAGCATCCAGAGCAATATCGAAGTATTCTCGAACACGGTATCCTCCACGGCCAAGCAATACACCGACAAAAAGTTACAAATGCTCGCCGGTCTAGATCTACGCCTCCAACGCGCGCAAGAATGCGCGCAAATGATTTCCGACGCCAACAAATACCGCGGCACGCCGGAAGCTCCCGAGCACGCGTACGACGGACAATAAATTTTGCGCGTGTTAACTTTTCTTTGCATCCACTAATTCACTTGTTCCCTCGGGCGCGTTTGTTAGCTTCGAACTCGTTACCGACATAGCGTCGGATAATAAGGAGTTCACAAATGAAAAGTATTTGGATGATTGCAGCATTGACTGCCAGCGGAGCGGCTTACGCTCAAGTTCCGGGCTATCCCGGCTACGGCCAAGCGGTGCAAGTTAAATGCGAAAGCATTGGCTACCGTCCGGCGTACTGCAGCCTGCAGGGTTACGGTTACATTCAAACCGTAAATCTTGCGGCCCAACTTTCGAACAACCGGGGCCCCTGCATCTATGGGCAAACTTGGTGGTTCGACGCCCAGGGCATTTCAGTCAATAACGGATGTCGCGCCGTATTTACCGTTTACGTTGGCGCCTACGGCGGAGGCTACCCTGGATATCCCGGCGGCGGTCACGGCCCAGGATATCCTGGCGGTGGCAACGGTCCCGGTTATCCCGGCGGTGGCCATGGCCCAGGGCACGGTCCCGGACACGGTCCAGGTCACGGCCCCGGGCATGGCCCGGGTCACGGCCCGCACCATCTAGAGACGGACGACTCATCAGAAAGCTAGAAAAGTCTGTATCCACATGGAAGACAAAGCCTGCAGGGAAATTCTTCCTCGCAGGCTTTGCGCTTTAACTTTTCTTTACAGCGCATAATTTGGTTGTTCCCAACGGGGCATTTGCTAGCTTAGGTCTCGGGAGACGAAAGGGACAAAAGGAGTTTTGACATGAAGAATATTTGGATGATCGCAGCCCTAGCAGCAGCTGGCGCTGCGCACGCACAGTATCCCGGCCCCGGATATCCCGGCGGCTACGGCCAAGCCGTCAACGTGAAGTGCGAGAGCATTAGCTACCGCCCTGCCTTCTGTAGCCTGCAAGGCTACGGTTACGTGAGCTCGGTAACCCTGGCCCAACAACTCTCGAATAACAAAGGCCCCTGCATCTACGGTCAAACCTGGAGTTACAATGCTCAAGGCATTCAAGTGACCAATGGATGTCGTGCCGTATTTACGGTTTACACGAACGGCGGCGGTTATCCCGGCGGCGGCGGAGGCTATCCTGGTGGCGGATATCCCGGCGGCGGTTATCCCGGTGGTGGCGGCTACCCTGGCGGAGGCTACCCCGGTGGTGGAGGATATCCCGGCGGTGGCTACCCCAACACCTACATCGCTCAGTGCGACAGCAACAACTACCAACCCAATCGCTGCTTCCTAAATGGCCGCGTGCAGTCGGTCAGCCTGTACCAACAGCTCTCGAATAACCAGGGTCCATGCATTTATGGTCAAACCTGGGGTTACGATGCGCAAGCGATCTGGGTTAATAGCGGTTGCCGCGCCCAGTTCAGCGTTTCGACCTACTAAATCCAGGCCTTAGGCTCTGTCCTCAATGCCAAGCCCACGGAAGAAATTCCGTGGGCTTTTTTTATGCTCAGCAAAGGCCGTTGACACTAAGCGTTAGACTCGGCTACAAGGCGAGCTCGTTCACTTTTCCATTCACACGAAAGGATATTTACCCAATGAAAATCTACGGTCTCACCATTCTCGGTCTCGGCTCCCTCCTCGCCTTCACCTTGACCACCCAACGCGCACAAGCAGAATCCTACGCCAGCTCCGAAGCGAGCTACGAAGCAAGTTCCGAGGCTAGCTCCGAAGCTTCGTCGTACGCCGAACAGCACTCGTCTTCCTACGCTGAACAACATGCTTCGTCGTACGCCGAAGAACATGCCTCCAGCTACGCCAGCAGCTACCAGAGCAGCCAATCCGGTTACACCGGCTGGTTTTACAGCGCCGAGTACTGCGGCTGGTACTTCCAGAACGATTGCGGCTACTACTTCTACGGCTGCACCAGCTACAACACGGGCTGCTACGCCGGCCAAACCCAACAACCCACCCAGGCTAAACCGGGTCAAGCAGCTCCCAAGCCGGTCGTAACTCCCGTGTACGATCCGAGCGGCGTTCGCGCTCAACACATCAAAGAATACTAAGCACCTACCTTCCGGATCATTTCGATCCTACAACAATGCCTCAACTCTCTACGCGGGAGTTGAGGCATTCGCGTTTTTGCGCCATCCTCTATATAAATTTTTAATGATTTTTCAGGCATATTTATGTCATAAATAATGACTATGCTTAATCTGTTTCACCTAAAATATTTTTTCGATGCCGCACGTCTTCAGAGCATGACGGCAGCCGCCGCAGAAAACCATCTTAGCCGTCCCGCTATCAGCCAAGCCATTCGCAGTCTCGAAATTCAACTGGGCGCCGATCTCCTCGAGCACAAACGCCGCGAATTTACATTAACCCACGAGGGACACTGGTTGCTCTCGCAATGCGAAGGCGTCTTTCAGCAAGTAGAGTCCATTCGCGACCACATTGCGGGTCAACGCGCACTCGCCTCGGGCCTACTTCGAGTGGGCTGCTCTCGCTCTCTCGCCGCCTTCCTGCTTCCGGACTCACTCCAGCAGCTTGGACGCAAGCATCCCGGACTCGAAATCTCACTCTCCCTGGGAACTACGCGCGAAATCTGCGATAGCGTAGCGCAACGTCATATAGATCTGGGACTCGTACTAGACGATGGAGCCATTCACGATCATCGGGGCCCCACTCTGCATCGCGGAAATTTTGTGTGCGTGCAAGCCAAGCGCGGCAAACCAGAAAATCGCTGGCTACTTACGGAGCCCCGGCCCGAAACCAAAAAGTTCCGCACTACGGTCGCAAACAAGAAGGAATTTTCTTCCTGGAGAATTTTGGAAATTCATAGCTGGGATCTGATTGCCCAATTCGCAGCTCAGGGGCTTGGCGTTGGCCTGGTGCCCGATTTCCTGCTGCGCACCCCAGTTGGCGCCGGCCTCCAAGCGCTTCCCGACCTGTCTTTCCGCAGCCCCTATGAAGTGGTTTTGATTCAACGCAAAGACACCCCAAACAATCGCCTCTTTGTGGAAAGTCTTCAAAAGTAATTCGGCGCCACCTTAAAAGCACTTACACGCCCCGCACCCAGCTCATCTAAATTCCCCTAGCGTCCGAAGACGCTACATGGAACAGAAATTTTCGCTCTCTTCGCGCCTCCTACTAACCACGGGCTTTTTATTGATTGCGCAGGCAATGGCTTCAGGCGCACGCGCGCCCCAACCAATCCCCACCGTACCGGAGCAACCCACCGTCAACGCACCGATTCCCGACACCACCGTTCCCGTGAACGATAGTACCGCCATCGTAGAATCCAACGGAGAATCAACCTCCGCCACCCCCACGCCACCTCAAGTCATTCGCGGATGGCTCGCCGACTACGACGACCACATCGAACTCACCGTAACGAAGTCCTACCCCAAGCTGCTCGCCCTCTCGGACTCGCGAATGGCTAAGATTTGCCCGAACTGGAACAAAATTGCCCCATCTTCCCGACCCAACTTTTGGTCCGCACTGCTGTGGTCCATCGCAGGTCCCGAATCTGCGCGCGAGCGAACCGCAATCTACTTGGAAGACACCATGGGCACCGATTCTGTGACCGGATACCAGGTACGATCGGAAGGGTTGCTCCAACTTTCCTATCAGGACATGAAGAACTACAAATACACGGGCGGCGACATTTCGTGGGAGCAAGACAAAGCAAAAGCCATTGCGGACTACAACAGCCGCACGGCCCACGGAAACCCCGATCGCACGATTCTCAATGCCTACAGCAATCTAAATCTAGGTCTGTTCATCATGAATCGACTGCTGCTGACGAGCTATCCATCGTCAACCCTAGACGTTGCCTTGGGTAAATATTGGTCCTCCATGCAAGCCTCACGCAGCACTTTCAACACGAAGGTTTTACCGAACATGAAAACGCGAATGCCCGCCTGCTTTAGGTAGAAAATTTACGTAACTCTGAGGGAAAGCCTTAGTGACTTTCCACTCCAAGGCCACCCATGTACAAAGTCCGCATGATCACCACGGCCCTCTTGATTACTTCCATCGTCTACGTGAAAGTTCTGCCCGGTCGCGAGGCCGATTTTGTTCGGGAAGCCCAACGCCTCATAAACCCCTCGCGCAACGAAACGGGCAACGTGGCCTACTATTTTCAACAATCCGAAACGGACCCCTCCGAGATGACCTTCTTCGAACGCTGGCAAAGCCAAAGCGCACTCGATGCACATTTGCAGCAACCCTACTTCATGGAATTCGCATCGCGAGTCCAAAGCATGTACGCCCCCGGGTACCCACGCTTCGAAAAGTATCGCGCGATTGAATAACGGCCCTTGCTCCCCCCGCCTCCACGTTCAATAATGGCTCATGCCCGGAAAACCTATCGATGCCGATTTTTTTGCCAACTACGCCGGCAGTAAAAATCATTACAATCGGGTCTATCGACAACACAATTACCTAGAAGAATGCCTCGAGCTCTTTGCCGCAGCTGACGCTCCCCAAGTACGTAGTTGCTGTGTGCTGGGAAGCGGCACGGGCGTTATGCTCAAAGATTTGTACCGAGCCTTTGGGCAGCGGCCCTACGGCTGCGAAATCAACGAATGGGCCTTTCGTCGCACGCCCGCATTTTACCGTGGGCGCATTCATCACGAAGACATGCTGAGCTACGTAAACCGACTCCGCCGTAAAGGCCGTCACTTTGATTTAGTCTTTTCCAACTCGCTCATTTATTTGCGACCTAAAGACCTCGCTCCGCTCTTAGGCGATTTGGCGCACGTGGCCCGCTACCTGCACTTCCGCTCCAGTTTTAAGGGCGAATTTTGTCCCGATCCCTACCGTCGAATTCTAGAAAGTTACACCTGGTGGAATCGCCAAATGGCTCGCGCTGGCTTTGAAGAACTCCTCACTCCCTTCGGTAACGCCACGTATTTGTGGCGTTCCAAAGCACTCAGCTAAGCTGCCAAATTGAGCTGTTGACTCGTCGCATCATGTTTGGAAAAATGTCGCCCACATGATGAAGCATTTTGTTGCAGTTGCATCTTTAATTTCGTGTACTTACGCATACTCCGCATCGCCCCTGCCTACCCCCACACCCCACACGCCCAAAACCATACTGGAGTGCATTTACTCCATCGACGAACGGTCCGGTCCGGACATGCAGGGTTTTACGGCTTCGGGCGATTTTGCCATGAACCTGCCCAAAAACTATTCCTCTAAGAGCGAAGTTCAATTCGCTCCCGGCTACGTGATGGTGCTTTCCTACCAACAAGACAATTGGTTGGTGGCCGCCATCTACAAACGTCCCGCCCTTTTAATGGGCTACACTTCGATCGCTAGCATCTCCCCGTTCGACCTCACCCTGCAGTACGATGGCGCCATTCCCGAAGTCAGCCCCACCGGCAAACCCTACAACATTGTCCTTTCTTGCTGGCCTGAACTGCGCTGATTTAATCTGCACAAATGGCTTTCGTTAAATTTGGTCGCCAACAAGCGCGGGCGCTTTTACCGATTCGACCCCACACCAGCAACAAGAGCCATGGTGGCCGATCGCTTATTATTGCGGGTTCACGCGGGATGTATGGCGCTGCCGTGCTCGCCGCAACGGCGGCCGCACGCAGCGGCTCCGGCTACACAACGGTAGCCATCTCGGATGCCCCCACTTTTCCCTCTCAGCGCCACCCCGATTTTTTAATTCGAAACGCGCTCCGATTGTCATCATCGGATTTCGAAAAATGCGCAGTAGCCATCGGCCCCGGCCTTGGACGCACAGCACGCACCCTTCAACTCCTTCGCAAATTGCTCCGCAGTGCACCGTCCCGCGTAGTGGTAGACGCCGATGCCCTCAATGTTGCCGCCCAGAAGTCCAAACTTAAATTTCCATCGACCTGGATTCTAACTCCCCACGAAGGCGAACTGGCTCGACTTCTGGGATTAAGCGCCCATCAAATTCGCCACAACCGCTTAAGATATGCGCAAGTGGCACAAAAACAACTGGGCGCGATCGTGCTGCTGAAAGGCTTTCACTCTCTCATCTGCGACGGCCATCGCACCTACCAAATTCAATCGGGCAATGCCGCCCTTGCGAAGGCCGGCACCGGGGACGTTCTAACGGGCATCATTACCGGACTTCTCGCACAGGGCCTGGAACCCACAAAAGCCGCTTGTCTCGGCGCTTATTTGCATGGATTCATTGCGGACGAATGGATCGCCCAACGGCGCGACGTCCTCAGCTTGCTAGCCAGCGATCTCCTCGAGCAAATACCCTTCGCGCTGAAAAAGCTACGCGGAACTAAAGCCCTAAAGACTTAAGCATCTCTGCTTGGTCGGCAACTCCCCAGTGTTCGACAATTTTTCCATTTTCGACTCGGTAGGTGTCCGCGGTTCGACGCATAATTTTCTTACCCGTCGCACCGATTCCCATAAATCGCCCCCGATGCGTTCCCGTCCACGACAATTGTAGTGAAATAAGGTTGCCACTAACCACCAGATTATCCACCTTGCCGGTGTAATCCGGAAACGCGACAAAAAGATTGCGCAGATAATTCTTGAAGGCTCTTTTCCCAATCGGAATTCCCGGATCGTTCTGAATAAAAGCATCGGCCAAATACCGATCCACCGCATCAATATTATGCTCGAAAAATATTTCACGAATCGCGCGCAAAACTACCTCTCGAGTTTCTACCGACAACACTGCCTCGTGTTCACAGCTCGCCGCCGTAGTCACATCGCGAAGAACAGATTTCATGCGCGCACTGAAAGTTCTCGCCAAACTCACCTCCGCAACTTCCAATGACCAAAGTTTGGCAACACCGTGAGGATCGCTCGCCGCATAGGCTGCCTCCACACGCGACTTTGCCTCCAGCTGATCCCGATAGCGATTGCGAATTTCTTGTTCGAGCTGACTCAAATCACGTTCCTGAGTCGAGTTAAGCTGCAAAAGTTCGGCAGCATCCGCCGCACGCAACAATTTTAGCTGCAAATTTAGATCAAAAAGATTGGGGCCCCGAGGACTGTGCCGTACAGACTCATTCACAAGCGCGATGAGCCTTTGACGATCTCTCGGCGCCAAGGGCTTCTGCTGGCTCGTGCCAATCAAACGCAGCTGAAGCCCCAGCACCGGCGCCACATCGCAGCCCTGTAGAAGCAACAATCCAAAGACATCCTCACCCTTCATTCGTTTGTGCTGGCGCACAAAAATCTCGGAGATGTCATCGCCGTAGTTGCCCGGAGGAGCCGGATGCGACTCCAGCAAATTCAGTGCTCGCTGCACGTCGGAGGATTCTTGAAAATAATTTTCATTACCCGGTGCACTCCTTCCCAAGCGCACAATTTCCTCGCGGTAACTAGCATCGCATTCCGGCAGACTTTTTCGAGCTTCTGCCAGCATCGTTTCAAAATGCACTTGTTCCGAAGATTTACCCGCCGGCTGATCCGCTCGCACCGAAAGTGCAAACAATGCCATTCCAAAAAAAATTCCACCCCAATGACCAAGCATAGAGCATCAGGATACCCCAGATAGCCACCAAATTAGCGCAAACCCAGCGGAGAATTTCCCCATGCTAAATTCCACTCACTCGAGGCTCAAGGATTACCCAAAACCCCAGACTCACCAGAGAAGCCCAATAAAAGTGCCATGCTCAGAGCTTATCGCCACCTGACAAACTAAACACTGACCGCCAACACCTACCGAATTAACCTAGGACGACAAAGTGGCCGCGACAGTCAAGGTTCTGGCTGCCGGCGGTACTGCCCCGGAGTCATTCCGTACCACCGCTTGAAAGAGCGCACAAAAGAGCTAGTTTCAGAAAAACCAAGCCGGTGAGCAACCTCCGCCACATTGAATTCCGAGTGCAGTAACAAATTATGAGCCAAACGCTTCCGAGTAGTTTCGAGCACGGCCTGGTAGGAGCTAGGCAGCACGGCTAATTGACGTTGCAAGGTGCGCGGAGTGAGATGCATTTTATGCGCTAAATTCTCAAGCTCCACGGTCTCGCCCGCCAGCAATGCGGCTTCCATAAGCTGACCTAAACGCCTATCTACCGACCCCAGCTCGGGAATCTCCCTGAGCTGATCGTCCGCCACTCGAGTCAGGAGGGAGCGCAAATTACCGTCGCTCCGCAAAACCGGTGTTTCGAGGGCATCGCGACGAAAAACAATTTCATCGCTCTTCGCTCCGAAGAGCACACCGCAACCAAAGACGCGACGATAATCCTGCCGACCTTCCTCATCCGCATCATGCGCCAAACGCACTTCGTGCGGCGTGAAATCCGGCCTTAGTTGTCGCATCTTGGCAATCAAAGCCGCAAACAACATGTCGGTGCCGTGCGGAGGCTCCACCAAAATAGCGGCCGACCAATTCTCACAAAAATGCACCCAATCCCCATGCTCCTCGAGGCGATATTCGAGCTTGTCGTTGAGCAACCTTGCGTAGCGCACAATTTGTTCCAAGCAGTCCCGCAGAGTGGCGCCATTGGTAGCGATGTAATCCACCACTCCCAAGGAACCCATCGGCAACTGCGCCCCCAAGTGAAGCCCGAGACGAGCATCTCCCGTCAGTCGCACCGCCCAACGCCATAAGGCCGAAAGCGTTTCGAGGGGAATACGAGATTCTGGATTCTCGAGGTCCGCGGGGTGCAATCCGGCCACGGCCAACATCTCCGACTTCTCCTTCGGTGCCGGTGACAAATAGGCGAGTAAAGCCTTCACCAGCAAAGAACTCACGCGAACCGGCCCAGTCACGGAGCAGCCCCCATGACATGTCGCCGTAGCCGAGCAAAGGCTTCCGTATCACGCACTCCGCGAAGGTCCGCTAAGTGTTTTTCCATGAACATCAATCGATGGCCCGCGACTTCGCGTCCGCGTCGCCGGCTATGAGTAAACCGAAATTGGGGGAGCTCCCAACCGACTCGTCCCGTGTTTTCATCCCGCACCAACGAAACCGAGGCCACCATTCCCGACTGCAGCGTGAATGTGAACATGTTGCTCAAAAAATTTCCTAAGGAGTAAAGCACCAAGGTTTTGCGCGGCCCGCTCCGTTCCGAACTCCAGATAACTTCCGCTGGCTGCACAACATGCGGATGATGCCCCATAATAATATCGGCTCCCGCCGAGGCCAGACGCTGCGCCATCTGCAATTGCCGAGAGTCAGGATAAAATTCGTATTCATAACCCCAGTGCAAACTCACCACCTTGAAATCAATCCCGTCTCGTTCCATCGCCGCCAAAGCTTTCAGCGCGCCACTATCAGCCCGGAAAGATCCACTTCCGTTCACTAACTCCGGCTCCACATTGATTCTCAAACGACTACGCAGATAAGCCTGACGATTCACTCCGTACGTGGCCGCGTAAAAGCCAATACGCAGTCCGGATCTATGCAGGGTCAAGTAGGGGGAAGAGGATTCTGACGACGCCTGCGCACCACTCCAAGGGATTCCCAGCGACTCCAAAGAAGCCATGGTTTCCAGCAATCCTTCATCACCAAAATCGAGGACGTGATTATTCGCCAAGGAAAGTGCCGAAAAACTATTACGTCCATTGGAACGCCGAAAGACCTCTAAAATATCGGGTCCAGAGTTAAAGCGAGTGCGCAGAGGAAAAGTTTGCGGCACAGAATGGCGCCCCGAAAGGCTCGTCTCCAAATTGCCGAGCAAAATATCGTGGGAATTTAAATAGCCCAGCAACTCTGGGCACGGCAGTTCCGAGTTAACGCCCTGAACCCAAATAATATCCCCCAGCAAGGCTAGGCGACCCAGCGAAGGTCCCGACGACTCCGTCATCCCCACCAGCTCCGTCGCCTGCTCAGCAAAATGAGCTTTAATGGTGTCCGGGGCCGACCAATCTTTCAGAAAAGCCTTTTTGGCGTAACCGAAAAGATTGCGAAACAAATAAGAACTAGTCTTGCCCTCGATGCGAACCAGAGGCCGAACCTACCGCACCGGGATCAAACGAAAGTGCCGAGTAATATTAACTGGGCCCCGCGCGGCAAAATCGAAGTTAACTGGGCCATCGGGATATTCACGCACCAACTTCAGAGTCTCCACCAATGCCTTATTGATGTGCGTCCAAGTAGCACTCAAGCCATCTTCCCCGGCAGTAAAATAGGTGTGGTCGTCGCCCTCGCTACCTTCAGTGATCCAGGCAATGTGCGTCGAATAATCCGTGTAGGTTTCTTCGATATACGATTCGTTATTTCCGGTGTCGTATCCCATGCGCATCGACTTAGTCCGTTGGCAGGTGTGATCGTCGCCTGCGCAAGCACGCGACTCAACAACGTAGCGGCCATCAAAATCACTCAACAGAGAGCTGGCATGAGAAGAAAGTCCAACTAAGGACAGAAAAACTGCAAAAACAAATTTCATTTTATGCTCCTCCTGAAAGGAATTTTTATAGTCCCCCCGAGAGCATAAAACAATCAAAGCAAACGTGATTCAATACTCAGCGCGACAATCCAAATCCCGGTCTTCGTCGTCTTCGCCGCGAGTGTTAGCGTTGTAGTGCATCCGAACAATCTTAGTCTGCACGGGAGAATCGGCTCTTTCCACCAATTCATTCACCGGAATTGTGTAAGTGTAATCCGTGGTATCGCAAGAATAGGCAAAGTACTTGAAAGTGCCGCTTTCGATTCGGGCAGCTAAATAATCATTATCCTGGGTGGCCGACTCGTCTTCAGGCTGAGCGAGCCCATCGTAATTTTCCTTCAACACCACATCACCCTCTAACTGGGCCAGCGAGCGGATGGTTTCCATCCGAGTGTAGAGCTTCAAGTCTTCGCGGCCATGCTGACAAACAACGACCTTCGGCAACTTGATAGCATCCGGGGATTCAGCCGGTGCAGAAAAAGCAGACATGGAAAAAAGAAGGGTAAAAAACAGATATTTCATAATTTAAATTCCTCGGTATCGTGGTCGCTCGGTCATGATACCCACTTCAACGCAGCGAATATAATCGGAAGTTGTTTTTGCAGTCTTAAGGAATGCTTAAGTGACCCAATGAAAATCACGTCAACGCCCGCTTTCACATTAATTTTATTTGATTTGCATTAAGTCGAATATTTTTGTTGCTCGATCTTTTTCCAAATACCCAACACCCCTATCCACTGGAAATTTGTGCCAAATTCGCCACAGAAAGCTTTGATCTGTAAACCTGCATAATTCACCTTCCGCACAACTTGTCCGGAATTAGTTCCCAAAACGGTTTGTTCACTCGATTCTTCTTTGTTATGGCTTTGGGGTCCTTCGCCCTAGGGCGAGTTGATTCTATTTTTTTATTTAGAGAGGGATCACATGAGCACACTCATTCAACACTTCCAGGCCGGCGGGATTTTCATGTACTTCATTCTGTTGGCGGGGGTATTTGCCTTGACCATTGGCATTGAGCGTGCCCTTAGCCTCTATGCCTCCAACAACAAGGCGGTTCCCGACTTCCGCAAGCATATCCTCAACTACCTTTCACGCGGCGACATCACGGGCGCCCACAATTTCGCGGTCGCATCGGCGGCGCACAGCGCTCTGAGCCGGACGGTAGCCAAAGGCCTCGAAATTCGCGCTAGCGGTGGCGGCGACGACGAAGTTCAGGCGCGCATGGACGAGCAACTCAGCACCGAAATCAGCTCGATCGACAAAAAAACGGGCTTCCTGGGAATGATCGGTAACGTAGCCACCCTTTTGGGCCTACTGGGTACCATCTCGGGGATGATTTCCTCCTTCGCGGCCGTCGCCCAAGCTAGCCCCATGGATCGCGCAACGCTCCTCTCTAAGGGCATTTCGGAGGCAATGAACTGCACCGCCTTTGGTCTGGTCGTTGCTATTCCCGCTCTCGTTGCCTACGCTATCTTCCAAAACCGCACCGATAAAATCATCACGGCGCTCACGGAAGGCACCACCCAAACCTACAACGACATCCTTTATCTCTCCGATTCGCAACCGAGCTCGGGCACCACTACGACCCGTCAAAAGGCGACCAACCACACCACGACCTCTGCGGCCGCTGGCCTGAGCAGCTGAGGAGCGAGCCATGGCTTCGGTTGTAGGCGGAGAATCCTCTGGGCGCGGCGGCGGTCGCCGCAAAAAGAGCCTCGACGCTGAACTTAACCTAGTTCCGTTCATCGATTTGCTATCGATGTGCATTTGCTTTCTACTGATGACGGCAGTTTGGATTCAAATTGGCGCCCTGCAAGTCAAGCAAACCCACGGCACGGCCGCTCCCGCCGGCGATGCCAAGGGCCTAGACCTTGAAGCCCACTTCAACTCCCCCACCCAGCTCGATGTGAAGATCACCCAGG
Organism: Bdellovibrionales bacterium; assembly: GCA_018266335.1. The sequence continues at coordinate 11,820 of JAFEAR010000251.1, read as the reverse complement.
CAGGTAAAATGCTTCGTAGCGTACAACTGAAAGCCGACTCACAGCCCCAGCTCATTGAGCAACTCTCTGCGCTCTTTACGCAGCTGGGCGTGCCGACTCAAAACAAGGTTTCGTCCGCATTGCTAACGCCCGACAAGGGCGTTTCTTACGGCGAACTGGTCACCTTTATGGATACCTTCCGTAAATTTGAAGTTAATAACCTGGGCGTGGTGCCCGTGAGGGCCCGTTAACATGGCCATCGAAGGACAATTTCTCGGCCCCAAAGGTTTTGAACGCCACCTCGTAACTCGCGCTCAAGCACGCGGACGCACGAAGCGCACCATCTTTGCCGCGCTCATGCTGACCCCCATGGTGGACATGTTCAGCCTGCTCGTAATCTTTTTGCTGCAGAGCTTTTCGGCTTCGCCCGAAGTTCCTTTTGCCAACCAAGGCATTATGTTGCCCGCTGCAGCCAACGCGGGATCCAACGTGGACGCACCGGTTCTCTCCCTGGGCGACCAGGGCGTGTTTTTAGATTCTAAATTGGTGGGCACCATTTCGCAGGTGCTCGACAATCCCACAACTTTCCTGAAACGCTTGTCGGATCTTCGCCTAACTTGGCAAAAATCGCACGCGAATCAGGAGTTCCCGGGCGAAATCAACATTCAAGCTCACAAAGAAATTCCCAGCACGACCGTGTCCGAATTTATGGCGCTCCTGGGCCGAGAGGCCTACGGTAGCTTCCAACTCGCCGTCGTAGGAGGCGCAAGATGAGTTTACGAGCCGCGCTCGTTTTGGTCCTTTCACTGTCCCCGCTAACGTCGCGCTCACAAACCCCCGTGATTGAAGAGGCTAAAAAGCTTCTCCACGATCTCTCTCCGCGCGACCCAATGCATCCCGTAATTACCTTGCGGCTTGCCGACATGCTCTTTAACCACGCCAATGAAATGAACCGCGATGGCGGCGATAGCTCGGCCAAAGAATCTCTGCGCCGGCGATCCCTTGGCCTTTACCGTGATTATCTCCAGGAACGTCCCAATAGTGGCGAAGCCACCCGAGTGAATTTCCAAATCGCTCGCTTGTTGACTGATCTGGGCGATCTCAAACAAGCCATGGCCCTTTGGCGCACCTTGGCCGACAAGGCTCCCGATGCGGAAATCCGTCGCGAAGCCCTGTTGCGGTTAGCTGAATACGACGAAGCCTTGGGCGGAAATTCCGACCTCCAACATGCCCTCGCAAATTACAAAACAGCACTAGAATTGTGCAAGAGCGAGGACAGCTGCTTTTACACTCGTTACCGTATGGCCTGGGCACAGTTTCGCCTTAAGCAATACGAAGCAGCTCTGGAAAACCTGGACAACTGCTTGCTCGACTCCAAACAAGTTGTACGCGAAGAAGTGCTCCGCAACTTGTACGTCTTCTGGTCCCAAACCCCGGGGGCCGAGAAACGCGCAGTTTCCCGTTTCGATAATCTCTCGGATTCGCTGGGGCGACCCGACATGCTCCACCGCCTGGCTGAAGCCTTTTCTGCATCGGGTAACAGCGCCGGCCGAGTGCTTGCACTTGAGGCAGCCAACAAACGCCAACCTCGTGTCGACACTCGGGTTCGCCTGCTGGAAGAATATTACGCCGCTCGCCGCGTACCCGAGTTTCGTTCCTTGCTGAACTCTATCGCGGACGACGAAGGCACCACCGCAGCTCGCGGCACCGAACAGCAAGTGAATATTGCCGAAGCCGCATTCCGTCGTCTGCTGGTGCAACTCGATGCCGAACGCCGCACCCGCCCCGACTTCCGCTTAGATTTCGAAAAGTCAGCCATCACCTACATCAATCTATTTCCCAAATCCGAACATCGCACTACAGCGATGCAGGGTTGGGTAGCCGCCGAGCCAGATGCCGATAAAAAACTTACGCAGCTAGCCGTTTGGATTCAGGCCGAGCCGGCAAACTCTGCAACCCAAAAGGGCTTGCGCGAGTTACGCGCGGCCGTTGCCCAAGAAGCTCAACGCAATGATGTGGTCGCAGATGAAATGAAATTGCTCGCCGCTAGCGCCGCTCCAGGCGACATCAAAGCCCGCGAACATCGCTACATTCGCGCCAAATCGCTCTACGATGCCGGAAAAGTAGACGAATCCTTACTGGAGTTCCAAAGCCTGGCCACTTACCGGGCGCCCCAGGCCCCCGCCGTGGACAAATGGGCCATCCAAAGTGAGCATCTCGCTCTGGATATTTTGAACCAAAAGAAAAACTATGCCGCGCTCCTCGCGCAGGCTCGCCTTTGGACCAACGATAGTAAATTGGCCAACGACCCCAAATTAGCATCGGACGTTGCCGAAATTCGCAAAATCGAAGATCAGGCCTCCTTCGAAGACGCCGCCACTCAAAGCGATCCGGCAAAATCGTTGGAACTATTTAAGGGCTATTGCCTGAGCGGCAAGTTCCTGCCGAAATCCTGCGAGAATGCACGCGTTTTGGCCGTAAAACGTAACGACACCACCACACTCCTCGCCGTGCTGGAAAAAATGAATTCGTCGGAGGAGCTTGCTTCGCAGTACGAAGCCGCCGGGCATTACTCCAAGGCCGCCGAACTTCGCGAGCACATGCTTAAAGAGTCAGAAAACTCCTTTGTGGAGTCTAGCCTCAAGACGGCGCTCCTCTACGAACTCGCCGATCGGCCCCAAGATCAAAAACGCGTGTTGGCACGCCTCATTAAGGGCGCTCCCAAGACTGGCTTCGGTAAAAACGAAGAATGGGCGCTGCGCACACTCAAAGATGCAAAGATGCTCGATTCAACTGCTTTCGCTTTGAACTGGAGCCCTGCGGCCAAAGGTCGCGTTGCGAATGCAGTGGAAGAAGCTGGAGCGGGCACGCCGCAAACGCAAAAAGTTCTATTGGCCTCGACCAAAGATCTAGGCTCCGGTTGGAGCAAAATTGTTATTGGCGAACTCCAAACGGAGAGCGCTAAACAAGCGAAGATCACGTTCACTGGACGAAACAGCCAACAAAACTTCAAGGCTCGTCTGGCACTCATGAACAAACTCAAGGCCCACGCTGATTCCTACATTCCGGGGGCTTCGGCTGGGGCACGCTCCGAAATCGCCACCGTGGTATCGACAGCCTATGCCAGCCTAGCTCAAGCAGTTTTAGCTACGCCCACTCCCGCAGATATTCCGGCGGACCAGGCCGAGCAAATCAAGGCCTCGCTCAAGGAAATGTCCGAACCCTTTGCTAAACTTTCTGCGGAGTACGCAGAACTCGCAGCCAAGTCTAAAACCGAAGCAACGATCGCTCCCGTTGTGGCCGCGGTCACTCCTCCTGCAACTCCTCCGAGCCCCGGCGCAGTCCCCGCCCCGGCTCCCCTTTCGAGAGCCGCCGCCGTGGAACGTTTGCACTTGGATCCCTTCTCTTCGGACGCGCTTAGCGCGTTGAAAAATTATTACGAAACCCAAGGGAATGAACGGCTTTCGTCTTATTTCAAGGGACGCCTGGCCGAAACCCCGAATGGAGGTTCGCTGTGATGAAACTTGCGTTTTTCACCTTAACTTTAGCTAGTTCCTTTGCTTTGGGTGCTAGTCCAACGAACGAAAAATCTTCCGATAAGGCTCCTCCCAAGGTTCGATACAAATCCGCTGGCACCGTAAACTTGGACGCTCAAACCGTCCAGGGTGCGGTGAAGCGGCCGGAAGCCGCTGTGGTAACGGGCAACCGCGATGAGGTTTTTGATGGCGTTCTTCGCCTGCGCGAGAACTTTCTCGATCACGCAGCGGTCACTGCAGGGGAGAATGTGCGGTGATTCAAATCAGCAATGCCGATCAGAAACTCATTAAGACGCTGCCTCAAGGCTTTGCGGGCATTCTTGGCCACCACCCCAAATTTGGATTCGTTAGCGAACAAGCTCACCAGAGCCGCATTGAGCAGCGTCGTCGCCAGGGTTTTCCGGACCGACCTCTACCCGAATGGAATTTTCAATTTCAGGTTTCGGATTCTGGAACCGTTAGCGCCGTGCGCGGTTGTGAAGTAACCAAAGCCGGTGATCAACGCTGGAATCTTCGTACGCCTCAGGGCGAATTTGTAATTTCTACCGATCAGAGCGCGGCACTGGCTTTTGCCACCGTTGCGCCCCAACCTGAAAACACGCTCGACCGCGTAACGCGCTGGATTCCACTTTTGGCTTTGTTGTTTTTGCTCGTCTTTGTGGGCCTCGTGGGTACGCGCATGATGACTCCCAGCGAGAACACCGCCGCCAAAGCCGATTCGACCGTAGAGACTGTGCACGTAGAAATTCCCAAGGAGCTTCTCAAGCCCCAGGCGATTGCCGTACAGGAAGAAGCCATACCCACCGAAGTTAAAAACAATCCAGACGCCAAAGCTCATAAGGCACTTCCCAAGGCCCTCGGATTTTTGGGCCTCCTGGGATCAAAGGAACTCAAAAAAGCCGTGGGCGGGGCCCCTCTGGTTCCGGGCGCAAGTCCGGGAGCTGGCTCTGGCGGCACCGAAGGCAGCGGCGGCGAAATGCTGACCGGTATTGGCCAGGGCGTAAAGAGAACAACCGTGGGTAACTCCGGAGTGGCAGGGCTCGGCGGCGTCGGCACTAAGGGCAAAGGTGGTGGCGGCGGCGGCTACGGCACCGCTCTGATTGGCAGCGGCAACGGCAAGGGACTCACGTCCATGCCGACAGCCGATGAAGTAGTCCTAGATGGCGGCCTCGACAAAGGTGTGATTTTGGCAACGATCGCCAAACACCTCGACGAAGTCCGCGCCTGCTATGAGCGTGGACTCGAGGCGCACCCGGGACTGGAAGGTCAAATTGACACGACTTTCGAAATCTCGGGCACGGGCAAATTGAATTATGCGCGCGTAACGCGCTCGACACTGGGCTCTCCTCAAGTCGAGCAGTGCATCGTGCAACGCATGCTGACCTGGAACTTTCCCAAACCCGTGGGCGGCGTAAACATGAAGGTGAACTATCCCTTCATGCTCCGTCCGGTGGGCACTTGATTTTAGAGGGATGACAAAATGAAAAAATTATCGACTTTCAGCCTCCTGTTTTTGGCTCTGGCTGGCTGCCAAAGAGACCCCCACCTTCCGCCCTTGTCCCAAACTCCTTCCGTAGCTCCGCAAGAAGTTATTCCGCAAGAAATCGTGCCCATGTACGTCCTCCAAACCGAAGGGGTGATGGACTTCGAAGAGGGCAAGACGAGCGAGTACTTCGTGAACGTACGTGTGCCCGACGGCATGACCCCGCGGGTGACCGTTAGCGATCTTCCCACCGGCGCCATTTACGACCAGAAGAGCTCGAAAATTATTTGGACGCCTTCTTACACCTCGGCCGACGACCCCGCCCGGCCTGCCAGTGCGATTCGCACCTATCCCATTTCGCTACGCCTTCAAGCGGTCGAAGCCCCGGCAAGTATCCTGAGCCGCAAGGCCACACTCGTCGTGCGCAACGTCCCGCAGGCTTTCCGCATCAAGCTAAACAGTTTGAACATGCAAGTGATTGAAGGTCAGATTTTACGGGAACGTATTACGATCGACAGCGCGGATTTTCCCAGCGGGCCCATGCAAATCGTAGCCACGGGCCTTCCGGTGGGCGCACACATTGACCCCACCAGCTATCAAGCCAATTCGTTCGATGTTATCTATGCGCCAAACCTGACGGACGTGACGGCGCAAAACGTGTTCGACTACAGCACTCGCAGCTACAAAAAGGACTCCACCTTCACCGTGACGGCAATCAACCCGCGGGGCGAAAGCGTTACCACGCCTGCCATCACGCTCACGACCTACGATCGTCGTATGCCTCCAACTGTGGTCGCTCCCAGCAGCATCAAGCAGGGCCGCACGGTAAACTTCCAAGTGACCGGCGAAGACCTGAACCTGGAAGGCCAACCCTCTATCACGATGACTCGCAAGCCTAGCACGGGCACAGTTACCGTCAGCGAAGACTCTGCAGATTTTCACCATAACTACTTGGTCACCTGGACGGATTTCCCGGATTCCATGGACGGAAAAACGGAACAATTTCAATTTCACGTTTGTTCGCTTGGTAACTCCTACGCGCAGCAATGCACCGACAAAACCGTGAACGTCACCATCGCCATCGGAGCTAATCCCCAATGAAGAATTTATTCGCCGCCCTTTCTCTAGCCATTCTTCCGCTGGCCCACGCGGCCGACGAACCTGCGGCTCCCCTGGAAACGCAAATGGAGTCGCTCCAACTTCCCGCGGACGCCGCCCCGGAAGCCCACGTGGCCGACGAAAAAATTTATGCCGTGCAATCGCGTCTCGTTCCGTTGCGTCACCGCCACGAAGTTAGTTTGCTGGGTGGCCGCACGCTTATCGGAGAAAGCTTTCTCACTTCTTACACGGTGGGCCTGGCCTACCACTTCAACGTCACGGACCGGTGGAGTGTGGATTTATCCGGCAGCATCTATAGCAACACACTCACGGATTCGGGCAAACGTCTCATCGAGGCCCAGAACTTGTATCCCGACCTGCGCTACTTGCGCTCGAACGTGGACCTGACGGCCACCTTCCGCCCCTTTTACGGAAAAATTCGCTTCGGGGCACAAAGCACCGTGCATTTTGACCAGTATGTGTCGTTGGGCGCCTCGCGACTCGAGCTAAACACCGAGACCAAACCTGCCATTGCTACCGACCTAGGATTGTCCTTCTGGATGAAGCAGGGTTACAGCTTCCGTTTGGGTCTACGCGACTACTTCTACCGTTATGAAACGACGGCATCCGCCGGCTCTGCCTGGGCGCAAGACCTACAAGCTCACCTCGACTTCGGCTACGTGTTCGGAGGTTAATGTGACTCGCAAATCAAACTGGTTCCTGTCGATTTTACTGGTCTCGGTGGGCGCACAAGCCACCCCGCAGACGGCACCATCGGACGCCTTCACTAAACTGCTGGCACGACAACGGCGCGACATGCGACTCCCCTTTATGGTGAGCGATTGGACACGTAAAATTATCGACGGACAGATTCGCCCCGCTTCGCACCTTTGGTCGGCAGTAAAGACTCAATTACCCGCTTCCTTTCAGGCTACGGGCACGGCCGCCGAGCTATACACGCTTTGGAAACTGGGCCTACCGAACACCTTCTTCAACGAGTGGGCTACGGCCATCGCCAATCCGCAGTTTGCGCAGTCTAAGGCAAACGCCGCGCTGACGGATGCACTGGAAGAAGAGTGGACCACTTGGCTCGAGACCAACACCTTTGCCATCACCGACAAGCAACGCACACTTTGGATTAATCACCAAAGCCATCCCACACTGAAGGCTCGTTTTGCCCTGCGCGGCGACCAAACGCAGGCGCTCGCTATTGCGGCGCAGTTGCCCGAAACCAGTTTGCTGCGTTGGAAGTTGGCCGAAGGCGCCGCTACCGACCTTGCTAAGCAAGGCAAGGTGGAAGCCGCCATCGCGCTTGCCGAAAAATACGGCGAAGCCGCACAGGACGACGCCCAAACGGCCTCGGCCTACCACGTACTTATGGCCCGTCTGCGCTACCAAGACGGCGACCTCGAACGGGCCATCGCCCAGTACGACCAAGTGGCTGGCGACTATGCCCAGTATCCCTTGATCATTGAAGAGCGTGGCTGGGCTCTTGCGCGCAGTGGGGACTACGACCGCCTGCGCGGCGATTTGTTCACCCTCCGCACCCCCGTGCTGAAAAACTTCTTTGGCCCCGAAAGCTACGTGTTGCAATCCGTCAGCGAACTAAAGCTGTGCCGCTACGACGGCGTACGCAAAACCTTTGCGGAATTCGACGCTGCGTACTCACCCGTTGCTAAGCAGATCACGTCCGCGCTTCGCGAAAAAAACTCTCCCGTGGCGCCCTGGTCCGACGACTACTCCAAGCTTGCCCTCCAGACCCAGGCACAGGTGCAAAACGAAATTCACACGCTCGCCGAGCTCGAGCGGGAGAGCCTGTCGGCCCCCTTGTCGGCCGTGGGACGTCAAAGCCACTGGAAGGCCTTTGCCAACGAGCTTGGCACGAATCTCCAAGCCGCCAACGATGCCGTGGCTAAGGAACAACGCCGTATTTGGATGAGTCATGCATCCATGCTGAGCGAAGCCATTAAGAAAATGCGCTTCGTTAAGTTGGAATTGCTCATGGAACTTGGCATTTCGCCCTCGGGCACGACGGATACGCAAAAGACTTCGACGCTAGCCGATCTGCATCCCGCGCCCGAAGCCGATGGCGTACAGACCTTCCCCTACGAAGGCGTCGTATGGCCCGACGAATTGTTTCACTTTAAAGCGATGGCTAGCAATCGCTGTCCTGGAGCCGAAAATGCAACGGCAGGTGCACGATGAAATTTTTAACTCAAGCGTCCCTGCTCGGTTTGGTGCTGCTCACGGCAGGCTGTGGGCGCAAGCATAACTTTTTGTACGAAAAGATCGACTATCCGCCTCCGCCCGTAACACCCACCTCCGCCAAAAAAGATATTTTCCAGATTGAAGTTTCGCCCGACTTTAAGCCGGTCGATATTCTCTGGATTATCGATAACAGCGGTAGCATGGAGTCCCATCAACAGATGGTCATCCAGAACACCGACCGCTTCATGTCGCTCTTCATGGCCCTTGGAACCATGGACTGGACGATGGGATTAATCTCCACAGATATCAGTGACCCACCCTACATTGGTTTTGCCGGTCAGCCACTTGGTAGCAGCAGTCGTAACCCGGTGGCCGATTTTCGCTGGGCCGTTTCGCGTCTGGGAACCAGCGGAGATAGCACCGAGCGGTCATTCGATCCCGCGGTATCGGCTCTCACTAGCTATCCCCAATTTATGCGCCCGAATGCATTTTTTGCGCTCATTATTATTTCTGACGAAGCCGAGCAGTCCGAACAATATCATGCCCAAAAATTCTACGACTACTTGAAAGCCATTAAGGGCACCAACATGGCCGCCTACATGGTTATGACTACCTCCCAACCAGGCTGTAGCTCATCCGAGACCATCTCGTCCGACTCTCCGGGGGACGGCGGATATGCAGATTTTGCACAGCTCATGAAGGCCAAGGTCTATAGTCTGAAATGCCCCACTTACGGTGACAGCCTCATTCAGATGAGCCAGGACATTGTGTCCAAGACTGCGCCGCCGGTAGTGGTGCTGGATCGTCGCCCGGTTCCCACATCCATCCACGTGCTTTACCAGGGCAAAGAATTGCCTGCGGGCGACCCCAGCCAGGGTGGCGTATGGACTTTCAACATTGAAACGAACTCAATTGAGTTCAGCTCGCTGAGCTTCAAGCCCAAGGGCGGAACGAACGAAATTCAGGTGCTCTACGACGCCGTTGATAGCGCCGCGACGTTTAAATAAAGCCTAGCGCAGGATGCCGTTAGTCCGCTCGAATAAATCAGCGGGCTCCGGCCCCTGCGTGAGTGCTTCCCAGTAGAGATTCGAAACCTCAACTCCGTTCAGCTGAAAGTGGATGGCTTCCTGCGGAAAGCCCTTTACCTCTGCCAGCTTTACAATATTTTCGTGAAGCAGCGAGAGCGCGGCGGCGTTTTCGCGATTGCTAGTGAGCGAACTGTTACGGCGGATATCGATGCGCAACCCACCATCGCTTTCTTCATCAAGGCGCACGCGCAAATCGCTGCGTACAAAGTTCTCCTGACTATCCAGGCGATCCAAGAGATCGCGGATTAAGTCGGCAATGTACCGAGGGGGTTCTACCTTGGTAACCGGGGCGTCCGCTTCGACCACGGGAGATGCTGCCGCCGCGAATAGCTGGCCTTGCACCCTATAGGCGTCTTTCGCTCCAGGAACCTCTGCCCTTAGCGACTTAGGCAGGCGAGAGGACTTGGGAGCCACGGGCGGCAGAGCCGCCTCTCGCAGCATTTCTCGGCGCAGCAAAGCCACGGCCACAAAGCCCAGCACCAAGGCGGCGGTACGTCCCTGCCCTTGCCCCATAGGCCTAAGGTTAGCGAGGCCCCAGGGGCCGAACAATGCAGGATGTTTGGCGAAACTAACGGCTATTTGACAGCTTTTTGCGTGCGCTGCCATTCAACGAGGGTCAGTAAAGTTACGGATTCTGAATTGGGATCGAATACGATTTTCACTTCGCAACGCTCAATTTGCCGACGAACCCGGCTGATTTTAGCGGGGTGATCGACTTCGTGCGCACCGTAATCGGTGCCTTCGCGCAGGATGAATTCGTCAATGATGCCGCTGAGGGCCTCGGGACTGAGCGCTTCCGGCGGGATTTCGACGCGCGGTAGAGGTGTTTCGTTGCTCATAAAAAAGGGCGGATCCGGACACGCCGGATCCGCCCTCGCTACTTAAAAAACTATTTCAGGTGCTTGCTGATGAGCTTGGTCATTTCGAACATGGAGACTTCAGCTTTGCCGAAAATCTCTTTGAGCTTGGCGTCGGCCAAGATGTTGCGCATGTTCTTGGGGTTCTGAAGCTTGTGCTTCTTGATGTACTCCCACATTTTCTTAACGACTTGGGTACGCGCCAAAGCCGAGGTACCCACCACAGCCGCGAGAGCCGCGGAGGGAGTCATGGTCTTCATGAACGCAGCGTTGGGCTTGCGTTTAGAAGCTTTTTTAGCGGGCTTCTTGGCAGCTTTTTTTGCTGCGGGTTTTTTAGCCTTTTTCGGGGCTTTTTTTGCGGTTTTCTTTTTTGCTGCCATTTGATTCTCCTTGAGCCCCGAATGCGGGATTAGTTTTTAGGTCTGCCCTCAGACTAGGCGATTCTGGGGACAATGCAAGTATGACAGAGGGGAGATTCTAAAAAAGCTCCTCCCTCAACCCCCAGGCACCACCCGATTTTGCGCCCAGCGCAGAGCGAGGAACGTCGACGCTGGGTGGTCATGAAACGAAAGTTTTAGTTGGTTTGAATAACGACCACGCCGCCTCCGCCGTAAAGCCCCGCGCCACCATGACCACCATACCAGCCGGCAGAGCCTCCGCCGCAACCAAAGCCCGTGGCCGGTCCGCCATTTTCAACGTTCGGCGTGCTGTTGGTGCTGGGGCCGGCCGCACCGCCGCTCGTGGTGGCGTAACTCGTGGCCGCCAGTGCCGCGAAGAGTCCCGAGACATCGGCGCTGTTTGCTCCCACGGAGCCAGCGCCCCCCGCCACACTTGATCCGGCGACGCCACCAATGGCGCCACCGCTGCCGCCCCCTTATCGCCCGTCGATCCCGCACCAATCCCACCCGTAGCACCTCCGTCGCCGCCGGAATAGGTACCACCGGCAGCCGTAGCGTTGGTGTTAAAAACTCCCCCCGCACCACCTCCGGCAACAATGCTAACTGTGGTGGAAACGGAAACCGTTGTGGACCCTCCAGCCACACCGTTGGCCGCATCTACCCCTCCTGCTCCACCGGCGCCGATCGAGTAATTGAACGTCAAACCAGCATTGATGTTGATGGTTTTGTAAGCCACACCGCCTGCCCCACCACCACCGCCGGACGAAGCATCGAGACTTGAGCTCCCCGCCCCGCCGCCGCCGCCACCAATGGCCCACACCGTTACGCTGGTGTGTCCGACCTGCGAAGAAACCGTGCAGGTTGCGCCCGAAGCGATCACCGCCACGGGCGCGGGGCACTCACCACCTGAATTGCGCCAGAAGGAAAGCATGTTGGTGTAGACCTGGGCCTGCGCCAGTCCCGAGATCAGCGCCAAGAAACAAAGCGCGTAAGACCGAAGCAAATTAGACATCGTCGCCTCAGTAGCCCGAAATCCAGGAGACAAAACAAGTTGAACTCGCCGCCAAATAGAGAATGGAATACACCGTGCGGTTGGTCGTGGTGGAGAGCGCCGGCTGGGCAGCGACCGTACATCCAGCAAAGTTATAGTTGCGCGCCGTCGTGTCGGTAAGC
>JAFEAR010000250.1 GCA_018266335.1 Bdellovibrionales bacterium | reverse complement strand
TCTTCAAATTCTGATTCGGAAAGACTTAGCAGCCTTTCGGCCGATAGCGCGTCTCGCAGAAAAGGTGCCCAGTCTAGAAGCGTACGTTCTTCATTTGACGGAGGCGCATCTAGTTGTCGCCACCATGCGATGGCATCAAGCAACGCTCGCTCTGGATTCTTATTATTAGCCTCGAACGCTTCCTCGTACTTGCTTTTGCGGTCCTCGATGACGTGGTTGTAGTAGTGAGCGTGTAAGAACTGGTCAGCTTGAGCGCCCGATGGAACGGTATCGGGCAACCAAGAAGGCCTGTTTGCATCGGTAGCGATGCGTGTGCCGATGTCGCGAAGAATTTGCAGCGTGGAGTACCATTCGTCGATAAAGGCCTTCTTGTTTCGATCCGCAGCAGCCGTGCGACTTTGGTGAACCAATCCACCCCAATGCTTGATGCTTGGTATGGCCGCAAACCGCTTGCGAGCCTCACGGTCCTGTTCGGCAAGTTTCTGAAGCTCTCTCGACCGCGCTTCTAACGCTTTGAATAGTTCCTCAGTAAGGGGTGAAGCATTCTCATCGACGCGCTTAAAGAAATTCCTGAGTTGAACGTCCATCGCATTTGCAACAAGGTCTGCTTCCTCAAAGAAACATCCTGCCTCGATATTATTGTACCAAGCTGCCTGCGAAAGGTTTGCCGAGCCAATGTAGGCTCCGACGCCATGCCACCAAATAACCTTGGCATGAAAGTGCTCAAGGAGCTTGCAAACAAAGTTTGGAGAGCGCTGATCCAAGAATGCGCGAAGGAGCCGGAGGCCAACGGGAAGGCCGTCGTCAAAGCGGCCCCAAAAATGAAGTGGCAATTTGTTTGCCAAGCACCAGTCAAAAAGAAGGCTTCCGTCGCTAGCGTAAGCCACGGCAGCTTCGACATATTCGGTATCTACAGCGGCACGTTCCGTAATATTGCGCAGGTACTCGCCGTTGATGCCGTTCAGAATGAGTTTCATGGATGCCCCACATCACTCATAATCGAATATGCATCCAATCATCAATCAATAAGAAAGGGGCGGCGCTAGGCCGCCCCATTTCGTCAGCGGCTCCATACGAGGATGTGGTCGCCACCATCCTTGCCGACGAGTCGGCAAAAGATGGAGCCTGCGAAGCTCGGGTCATCGAGCTTGATAGAGAGGTAGGGCTTGTCGGCCTCGCTCTTCTTCGACCAAGCCGCCCCGATCTCGACGCCTGACGCATAGACCCGATAGTCCGGGGCGTTCGCGACCGTCTTGGTGTTGGGCTTGATTGCAGCCTTGGCCTTTATGGCCAGTGTGGCGATGGTGCCAATGAAGCCGTCGCCGTCGCGAGTGAAAGTGCCGATGGTAGTCATAAAAGTCTCCTTGCGGTTCTGAGGCCGCCCTATGCGACCTCGCATGCGCATCCCAAGGAGCCGTTAGCAGTAGGCGGGTCATGCATTCGCTGTACGGGAATTTTGGAGCGCCAGCGTTCGCGAGGAGTGGCGTTCGCCACGGGGAAAATTCTCGTTGACCCGGATACGCAAGGCTCCACGTTGCGCATAGCTAGCGAGCGCGTTAGGCGGTCTATCCGCTAAGGGGCGAAGCATTACCGAGGCAATACGAGCAGGCGAAGCAAATCCTGCCACCCGCGCGTCACTACAAGCTGCAATTCAACGCAGATGGTCCAGCGTCCTTAATGTTCGGACGCGCCATGCGGCATGGCGTGTATCGGTAGCGCCTTGATCGGCGTAGGCCAGCAAGTGCAAGCACTCCTTCTCTGGCGTTTCGGTCGCAAGCGATGCGGCTGCCTTCGTCGGCGCACTCCTCCCGCGCATGGCCGCGATGGTCGCGGTCTCGAAACAAAGGAGGACTTATGGAACCACTGACGAAAATTGAACTTAGCAGCACCACTTGGCTTGGGCTTCTTGCCATCGCCTGCGCGGTAGCAGGCGAACTGCTCACCCTTGCGGACAATCCCGAAGGCAAACGCACCACGTTCGCTGAACGCGAACTTGCGCGCCGTGCTGGCAACCCGCCGCACCGTTCCCGTTAGGAGCCGGCCATGCGCGTCAAGCAGACGGCATTGCTGTTGGTGGCAATCGCACAAGTGATTGCCGCCATCGCCCAGTTCATCGGTGCTGTGCGCATGCCGCCGTAATGATGGCCAGCGCAGCTTTAGATGTAATGCCTGAACGGCAACGGCTTGGATTTGAGGTCTGGAATGGCCGTGAGGATTTCACCCACGTCGTCGGCGAAGCGTAGCGTTACAGGTACGCCATCGCCGAAGATGCAGGTGTTAAAGTTGACCTTCGTTAGCGCGATGATGTCGGCAACTACTTGCTGAATGTCAGCATTGCCGAAGATGATTTGAACCTTGAGCGGCGTAGGAACTTCGCGACCGGGATAGGTCAGGAGCTTCGGAACGTAACCGGAAGTCCATACGAAGGCTTTTCGCTTGTCGATTTGAAGCGCAACGTCGCGCAACATGGCACGGCGGCCTTCGCGGAACAGCTTGAGGTCGTTGGGACGGCGAATTTGAATGCCATTTATCGCCGTGCCGGTCGGCTCTGCTCCCTTTGCAAAACCTTTGATCTCATCGTCGTTGAAGCGAGTGCGCCCGTGAATGAATAGCTCGGTCGGTGGCTTGCCGTGCCACTTTCTATAGGCCTCGATGCAGTCCTTGACGATCATCTCTGCCTTGTCCTCGGGAAGATGATACTCGCCGGGCTTATCAGTCTCCCACGAACCGACTGCGCCTTTGAACACAATCCCTTCGCCTGTGTGCAGGAACATCTGCGCGCCGCAGCATGCTTCTTTCGGGTCGTTGGGATTATGAGTGTGCTTGAAGACAAGGCCGATGTAGCACACGCCGTCGCGTATGTCGGCGAGTGTCCAAGGCTTTGCACCAGTCTTGTAGTAGATGGCAGTCGAGAGATTCCATGCGACCGTGGCGTCGTCCTGTAACCGGCGCAGGCGCTTCCCCTTCTTATTGAGATATTCGTCGGGTGCGAGGGTCGTTTGCCGAACGATTTGCGTTATCGCCTCGCAACCAAGCAACTTTGCCTTGAGCTGGTTGTGAAAGTGATTCTCGAATAGGTGCTTTTGCGCCGCGACGTTCGCTTCCTCGAACAAGTCAGGCGAGTTCAACAATTCGAGTGCCGCTGAGTGGCGTAGATGAATGTCGGCCCGCACAACGTCAGCCTTGCTGACGGTCGAT
>JAFEAR010000024.1 GCA_018266335.1 Bdellovibrionales bacterium | reverse complement strand
CCGCTCGAGACCATTGAGCGCCTCCTTAACCGGCTCTATGATCGGGACAAATTTGGACGCCGCTAACACCGAAGCATTTTCACGTATTGTGATTAGTTCATACTGCTTGCCGCGAAAATAGGGGTGATAGACCATTGTTCAAGTCCAGAGTACTGCATCCCGGAGCGGGGTATTCACCGCGCGGACGAGACGCTGTTCAGAAGTCTTAGTAATCTGACGCGTAAGCGCTGCAGCATGCAGAGACATAGGCAAGCTATCTAACAATTCAGACAACGGCGCCAAATCTCTCGTCCGTTTCAGAAGCCGAACCATTTCCAAGTGCACCGCCTTGGGATCAAGGCCCTCGAAGCGCTGTCTGAGTTCGGACCGGATCAGAGTGTTCGGAACGTCTGGGATCTCCACACCGAGCCGCATCAAAATTTGTTTGGCTTCGTTTGTGCGAATTGATTCAAAGACGGCAGTCGGTAATATTCTCTCAGGCATGTCCTCTGCTTCGCGACAAGTAGAAATTTGGTAACGATCTGATAGTTGTAGGACACCAACGTCGCGGCTCGTTAGCTTCAAGACATCTTCTACGTGATACTCCGATACAATCACGTTCACCGTTGCAAAGACCTTCTTGTACGCCTCAATCTGGCGTGCAAGTCGGCTCAGCGAATCACGCTCAGATTTAATTTCGTAGACAGCCGCGGTTCCGTTCAGGATGACTAGATCGGCCTTACAACCAGCGACACGAAACTCGCTCATCATACACGCGGTATTCAACGAGTGCTTGCCAAGGAGTACTTTGTGCGTGAGCGCTGTTTTATAGATGTACTCGTCCCGAGAACCTGATTTTTGGAGGACACTGTAGGCAGCATCAAAAGCATCACGCACTAAATGCGACCCACGAAAGATTCTAGTGGGAGCCAGCTCATCTACAAGACGAGAGAACGTGCGCGACCTTCCCTTCCCCGCCAGCTCACGAAAGACCGAGGAAGAAAAAAGGCGCGAGAGCGCCGAAAGATGTGGTTGCGTCATCATGTGAGGTTTAAGTGACACAGGTCGATTGCGACTCGGCGTTGTAACCTATTGATACTATAGCAGAATTACGCGGGGGACGAATCCCTCGTCGATATTCCGATGATCTAGATTTTATCCCTGGGGATCAATGGGTTACGGATCAGTGACAAGTTCGGAGCGTTTCAAGTCGCCGCCTCCGCCACCATCACTCGCAAATCTCGGCAACGTTCTTTGCCTCAGCGATACACTCGCTTCATTAGCCCTAGCCTTATTTCTATGAAGGACTATTTTGCATACACGAGGGTTTCCACGCCTCGGCAAGGACAGGTGGGTGTATCGCTTGCGGAGCAGCGCGCCGCGATTAGTGCGTTTGCTGAAGCACGCGGCCTTCACGTTACTCAGTGGTTTGAGGAGCGCGAGAGCGCCGCTCGCACCGGCAGACCCATCTTTCGCCAAATGCTTGCCCGGCTTATTCGTGGCGACGCCGCTGGACTCATCATTCACAAAATCGACCGGGGCGCGCGCAACTTAAGAGACTGGGCGGACATCGGCGATCTCATAGACCAAGGAATCGATGTGCACTTCGCACATGATGATTTGCAGCTCGGCTCTCGCGGCGGACGACTTGCGGCAGACATACAAGCGGTCATCGCCGCCGACTACATCAGAAATCTGCGAGAAGAGATACGCAAAGGAATACTCGGGCGGCTCCGCCAGGGCCTCTATCCCCTGCCCGCCCCGCTCGGCTATCGCAACCGCGGGACCACGCACGCCAAGACACAGGACCCACGAGTCGCGCCACTGATCAAAGAGGCGTTCCACCTCTACGCCACCGGGACCTATTCCCTTCGCGCGCTCGCCGAGCTTCTCGCAGCACGCGGCCTTCTTGGGCGACGTGGACAGCCGTTCACACGGAACACACTCGACCGCGTGCTTCGCAATCCATTCTATGTGGGTAGCTTGTGCATCCGGACAACTCCTCAGTGCTTCCCCGGCATACACGAGCCGCTTGTTAGCAGAGCGCTCTTTGACCACGTGCAGTGGCTGCTCAAACGCAGGCGACCGTGGAAGCGCTCCCGGCACGTCTTTGCGTATACGCAATTCATTCGATGCGTCTGCGGGAGATCATTGATCGGAGAGCGCCACAAGGGCCGCTATATCTACTACCGCTGCCACTGCTGTCCGAATTCATCTATTCGAGAAGAACGATTTGAAGAGCAAATTCGAACACTCGTACCGGCAGTGGGTAGCTGGGACAACACCGAGACACCCTTCGCTATTCGGCTTCGGGCGCATTTCCAGAACGGAGTGCAGTTTGAGCACGGCACCGTTAGCCTAGGCGCAAAAAGTTCGATGTTGCATACGGGTTGAGTCCCGACTGAGATACGTCGAACTGCACTCTTTTGCCACTTATACGGCTCAACAGAGTCGTACTTTAGCAAGGCGTGCTTTCTTGAAATCCTGTCACGTTAAGTGCAGATGTTCGAGCGATACCTCGAACCTACATCATGCAGTTACTGGACATTGTGGTCGCCTTTGACACAGCGTCAAGAAAGGCACCGCCAGGAAGCGTGAAAGGAATGCTTCCCCTTTCCACCGACGAGCGCCATCTACACATCTAGGGCATACTGCGCGATACCGCATTTTTGTGCGGTTATCAGCTCACACATGCCCTATGCCTACTAAGAAGACGAAGCTTGACCTTTCTATATGTCAGGACCCACCCCTCCCTCCTGGGAGGATAGACCCGCCGGATAAACCGGGTTTCGGGATGCTGGTCGTGAGATACATGCCGACCGCAACGCCCGAAGAACATGATGCTGCGTATCAGAACGTAGAGAACCTGATTAGCGTTCTTATACGCATCAACAATCGGCTGCGGGAAGAACATCGCCAGTCGAACTAACCGCCAGTGCGACGAGCAGGTCTCTTCAGAACGATGCGGACAATGGCATCGCCAAGTTTGTTGTAGCGGCGGTGATACAATGCTTCGAACTATATGGACGACATCTCTGAATACGAACGACTGCGCAGCGAAGCACAGAAGCTCTATCACGGTATCGGCCCGGTCTTTTCGCCTGCACTGCATGAGCTCGTGCACTTCACCGCCGAGGGTTTTAATCACCTCATATACAAGAATGCCCGTTCGGAACGAGAGAAGCCTTCGCAGATGCTCCGCTTCAAGCTCCTCCCTTTGGCGGCAAAGCTCGTCGCGCTGTCCACCACCTATCAGGAGATCGAAGACACCGTCCGCGAGTTCGATGTGAAACAGCACAAGAAGCGGGTCCGCAAGAGCAAGATCGTTCGCTACTGGGGCATCATCGCGATCATCGACGGTCGAAAGATAAAAGTTATCGTGCGGAAGATCGGCGACAACGGTACCGCTCACTTCTGGAGTGTCGTGCCCGCGTGGGTCACCAACAAGTACCGGGATACGCGCTTCTTCACGACTATGAAGGGGCAGCCAGAGGAGGATTAGAAACAAAAACACCGCCGAGAGGCGGTGGCTTTGTAGTGCCTGCCTTCGGCTTATGGATTAGCCGAATAGGGCGGACGCCCCACAAGCACATACGTAGTGTACCATCGATTTCTGAGCCTGCAATGAAGCGGACGCAAGGCGTGCTTTGTTGCCCGCATGTCAACTGAGGTGCAGATGTTCGAGCGACACCTCGAACTAACATCATGCAATTGCTGGACATTGTGGTCGCCTTTGACACAGCATCAACGGCGTCGATCGCCAGAAAATCTAGATTCGAGCGAAGGGACGAGAAAGTAATCTCTCTGCTCAAGAAGGCGCTGTATGACGTCATGTAGCAATGGAGCTTCACTTCCATGCTACTTTCAGAGCGACTGCTCGTGAGGTCAAACAAGATTGGTCAGGCAGACTCAACACTTCCAAACCGTCTAGCGCCGCTTCCCTATGGTGACTGATGTGTTGTCGGACTTTCCGGCTGCATAGCTACTCTAAATTGCTTAAAGTCCTTCGTCCAAATTACGACCTTTGCGCGGTACACAAAATTCCCAGCACCTTGTCGCTGAACAAGTATATACCTGTAGACGTAACCGAATTTAGCGCTAAACATGGCTTGCTCAGAGCCAAGGTCTGCACCCAGCTTCAAAACAATTTCCTGGCGCTCCTTACGAGATTTGTCACTGAGGACGTCCTCTTCATAATTCAGTTCCCTTTCCGCATGATCGCTTGCAAAAGATGGTATGCTCATCTTCGCACTCTCCGCAGCTACTTCTTGGCTCATGCAAACGAAGCTCAGAACCAATATGAGGTAGACCCTTATACGTGCGAGCGACGGACTAGTCATTGACTATTGCTCGGCGGTATATACGTGCCAGACGGGTTGCCTGGAGTCAGTATCACAGTACCTCCTGTATACGGATATGGTGGTAGTGGAGAGAACTGTATTGTTATATCGGGTATCCTAGGAAGCTCGCCAGCCTGCATCGCACGGTTCCACTCAAGGCAAGCATTTAATGTATTATTGCAAATCTGTCGCTCAATCACGGCCTGCCCCTGTGAAATTTGTCTCAGCTTTTCGAGTAAGTCGGTAGCTCGTTTGCAACTATCTGCACCTTGGTGGCAGGCGTTTCCACCTCTGCCGCCGCCGCTTTCATTTGGATCAAAAAATGCGAGTTGAATATTGGAACTGGCGACATGCTGATCGTTGCTTTTTGTGTCTCGAGTGATCTGATCAACAACTGTCTCGACACCATTGGCATCAACGCCCTCAGACCAGCTTGATTCAGTTCCTCCGCTGTAGTCGTCGGACCGGGCTGTTGTGGCCGTGACGATTTCGCGTAGCCCATATGGGTCATTGCCCGGGTAGTCGCCAGTGCTTCCCGTTGGATCGGCACAAGACGACCCATCATTCGCAGTCTGGCTCTTCTTGTTCGATGTTGGCGACGCCAGCCTTACAAGCGATCTTCTCAGCGACTTGACCGTCTCAGCGAAAGCCGCAACCGAGCGTGCATTGCTGCCCGAGCCATTCAGGCCTGCATCGATGCTGCCGAAATTTCCGGACGGCGGTGGCGGAGGCGGGTCTGTTGGGATCGGCCGAATACCAGTGACCACCACAGTCTCGATCTCATGCCCACTAGGATCGATAAGCGACAGCGGTGCATTCAGGACATAGGAATACCGATTGAAGGCTTGGCTATCCGATGGATCAGGCACGATGCTGTCCGCGCTCAGGAACCGCCCGATGGTGGGATCGTAGATGCGGGCGTTGGCGTTGATCCGGCAGATCGCATCCATCTCCTCATGACCGGTGAAGCCGCGGGTGGTGCCGCTGGTGATATTGCAGCTGGTGTTGTCCGTGCCATTGCTGTTGCGCCGCCGTCCCCATGCATCATAGCTGAGGCGCTCGGTCACCGTGCCGGCGCTGTCGGTGACCACTGCGATGGAACCCAAGTGATCGGAGACGAAGAAGCTCCAGGTCGCGCCGGTCGAGCACGGCGCGGCGCCTGTGCAGAAGCGCTCGCCCACCATACGGCCGTCGGCGACGAGATAGTCGTGCCAGGTGACGGTCGAACCCGAGACCGTCTTCTCGCTCATCGTGCCGCTGATCGGATCGTTCAGGTAATAGGTCGT
>JAFEAR010000249.1 GCA_018266335.1 Bdellovibrionales bacterium | reverse complement strand
TCTCCTCACCCACCAAAAGCTTTCCATTTGTCGACATCACATCTACCGCTAATAGTTTTAGGATCTGTCTCGCCCCCCCACTGAAACATTCCATATTCGTCGCGACTGCCGACAAATAGAGAATAGAAAACAACTTTGCCACTTTGAACCCCCGCGATCGTAATATTGGGATATACGTCGTAATTCCCATATTTCTTCAATGTACTAATTTTTATTTCTCTGTTTCCGCTGAATTTTAAAATTTTTGAGTGGTCGCCAGCGATGGTTTTTTCCGGATCAATAGCGGCCACCTGACGTTCTTGGTCGCCTTCGTGAACTTCGCAGCGGATCAATGCGACCGTACCCGTTTCTTCATCTAGAGCCGGCCCCGCGCCGTCGCCAACGTCGCCGCCGTGCACTCCATTCATGGAAGCAGGGGCACGCCCCTTAGCTGCAGCAGAAAGCGCAAGAATCAAAGGAAGACACAACTGTAATTTGAAACGGTGACGCATAGAACCTCCTGCTGTGATTATGGATGAGAAGCTCTTTGGCGGGCACAAAAAACTACAAGAGATTGCTTTTCTGTGGAGTCGTGTGGAGAGAAAGAATTGTCGTGGCAACCCTTGCGCTCACAAAAATCTTAGCAAAAATAAACACATGCAGACTGCAACCGACTACCGAGATCTTCTCAAGGTCGAACTAACGAAACGTCGTCTCAAAAATCCCCGGTATTCGTTGCGAGCATTTGCCCGGGACCTCAAGCTAGGACCGGAGTGGCTTTCGCGGATTTTTTCGGGGCAGGAAGGACTTTCACGTGCTCGAGCATTGGACATTTCCCAACGCCTCGGTTTCGACGAATCAACGACCCAAACTTTTTGTGATCTCGTCGAGTCTAAGCATGGTCGCAGTGCGGAAGATCGGAGAAATGCCAAACTACGCCTTCAACTCCGACTCGAACAACGCGTGCAGAACTTATCTCTCGATGCCTTTCTCGCCATGCGAGAGTGGTACCATTTGGCCATACTCCAGTTGGTTGCGTTGCCCGGCTTTAAATGCGAGGGCCCCTGGCTGGCGCGGCGCCTGCACATTACCCCCATAGAGGCGAAACACGCACTGGCACGCCTGCAGAAGCTAGAACTCCTAACCCAAAATGAGTTCGGTGAATGGCAAGCACCCACAGCTTTTTTGGCCGGCCCCGACGGCATTAGTTCCGAGGCGATTCGTGCCTTCCATGAACAAATTCTGCGTAAATCGCTGACGGCCCTCCAAAATGAAAGTTTCGCCACTCGAAGCATCACTACCGCCATGCTTCCATTTGATACTCAGCACCTGCCCCAAGCCCGCGAAGCGATTCGCAAATTTCGACAAAGCTTTGAGCAGCAAATGCCGGAGTCGAATACAAAAAATTCGGTCTACGCCCTGGCCGTGCAATTCATTCGGGTCGACTCCGCGACAACAATCCAGGACTAGCGCTGTCCCGTGCAAAGCATGGCTATCGGCCACAGCCTATCCATTTCCACAAAAGCCAAAAATATTGGAATTTCCTGGCCTTAACGCGCCGCATTTGCTATTAAATAAGCTTTTCCGCACTCGTATACTAAGGAGCTTCCTTTGAAATTCAGCGAATTAGGCCTGCCCGCTAGCCTTGAAGTATCTCTCACAAAGATGGGCTACGACGCGCCCACCCCCATTCAAGAGCAAGCCATTCCCATCGCGCTCAAGGGCGGCGATATCATTGGCTGCGCCCAGACTGGTACCGGCAAAACGGCCGCCTTTGGCATTCCCCTCGTTACGCGGCTCATTCGCAACCCCACCGAAACGGCTCTCGTGTTGGTGCCGACTCGTGAATTGGCCGATCAAGTAGCCTCCGTGCTCAATCAACTCACCTTCAACGAACACGGCGTAAAAGTTGCTCTCCTCATTGGCGGCATTTCCATGTTCCAACAAATTCGCTGGCTGTCGCAACGGCCGCGCATCATCGTGGCCACTCCCGGCCGCATGGCGGATCACCTGCGCCGTCGTGAACACCTCCTCTCGAGCACGCGAATGCTCGTGCTCGACGAAGCCGACCGCATGCTGGACATGGGCTTTGCTCCGCAACTCGAAGAAATTCGCCAGTACCTGCCCAAAGGCGAACGCCAGACCATGCTCTTCTCGGCCACCATTCCCACCGACATTCAGCGCATGGCCGCTAAGTGGCTGAAGAATCCCGAAAGCATCACGGCGGGGTCGAACTCCAAACCCGTTGATCGTATCGTGCAGGCTTCGATTGAAACCACCCAAGAAGCCAAGCGCGAAGTGCTCTCGGCCGAAATCAAAAAGCGTCAGGGCTCGATCATTATTTTCACGCGCACTAAGTCGCGCGCCGATCGCGTCGCGCGGCACCTGCAGCGTGAAGCGCAGGTGTGCGTACTGCACGGCGATCGCTCGCAGCCCCAGCGCCGCGAAGCGATTCAGGGTTTCCGCGACGGCAAATACCGCATTCTGGTGGCCACG
The DNA here is from genome assembly GCA_018266335.1 of Bdellovibrionales bacterium. The sequence continues at coordinate 18,035 of JAFEAR010000249.1, read as the reverse complement.
GACATCGCAGCCCGCGGATTGGATATTCCGCACGTAGCCCACGTCATTAACTACGACTTGCCCATGCAAGCCGAAGATTACGTACACCGCATTGGCCGCACCGCCCGCGCCGGCGCCGATGGCGAATCGCTTTGCCTCATTACTCCCGACGATACCAAAATGTGGCGCGAGATCAGCCGCATGATGAAGCTCGGCCCCGTGGCCTCGACGGACCGCGAGCGCAGCGCTCCGCGCCCGGCCAGTAGCATGCAGCACAAACCGCATCGCTCACCGCAGGGCGGTCGCCCCTCGCGGCACCGCCAAGGCGGCGGCGGTCATGGAAGCTCGCGCCCGGCTCATGCCGGTGCTTCGCGCCCCGCGCACGGTGGTTCTTCGCGACCTGCCCAAGGAAACTCTGCTCGTCCCACCCCGGCGGCAAAACCCGCCGAAAAGAAGCGCTCCTTCTTTCGCGGCTTCGGTAAATCCAAAGGCTAAGGCGATAGCGCTAGATTTTTTCGATGAAGATGCTGTCGAAGTAGAAGTGTAGAATTGTTTGGGCGTCCCAGCCCATGGACTTCGCTAGCACTCCGGCACCATCTTGATTCATACCCACGCCGTGGCCAAAACCTTTGCCCGCGATGGGAATGCTTCCGTCGCTTTGCACGGTTAACGAATACAAACTACTGCGCAGCCCCAGAATGTAACGAAAGTCTTCGCCGGCTAAAATCTTCCATGTATTGTCTGCGAAGCGCACATGCGCACGGCCCACGCGGCCACTACGCGTGCGATCTTCGCTACCGATTTGAATATCCACCACGCGGTTGTTCGAAGTCGTAAGGCCCGCGGCGATCATCTTTTGCGTCACCGTCGACAGATCAAGCGTACGCGTCCAATCGGACTTAATGGCTTTGGGATCGTAGACCTCTCGTTTGGCCCGGCAATACGGCAACTCAATACCCCAGACGGCCACAGCATCTTCGGTGTAACCGCCGCTGTCGGCCGAGAAGTACGCTTTGATCACCTGCCCGCGATAAGTCATGACCATTCCACGGGTGGCATCGACGGCTTGCGAAGTAGATGTCGCCACACCACTCACGCCCAAATAAGCCTGATAAAAAACAGTGTCGTCCACATCGAAGGGGGAATCTGGATTTGTTTGGCGCATGCCTAAAATTTCGAAGAGGCCATAGGTACGCGCTGCAATCGCCTGCGCCCGCAGGGCTTCGCGCGGCTCGCTCGACATCATTTCTGCCGGTACTACGCCCTTCAGATAATCCTCCAGGGCGACCAGATTAATGACCTGCAAAATCTTTTGTCCGCCCTCGCTTACTCCCACACTCACTTCGAGCTGACCGGCGTAACTAAAACTCTTAAGACCTTGTTCCCGTACTACGGTCATGGGCGTCCCACAGCTCAAAACGCGAGGCAGGCCCGGCGAGGCGATGGAAAAACTCAGTTTTTGATTGCCGCAGCTAATCTGCACGCGATCCGCGATACTTTCGCGCTTTTGGGGTGTGCTGTATTTGCCCCAGTGGGGAAACACCAAAACACGCACCGTTTCTACCGATTCGAGGCAGGGGGCAAAACCCTGCGATTCCCAAGGAAACGGCGCAAAGACCGGCGCCCAGAGCGCCGCGCCTGCCAACTGCGGTAGGCAGGCACCCAATAGAATCAAGCCCCAAGACTTCATTCACCCAGAGTACAGCCCGCTCCGCGGACCGTCTACTTTGTGTACACCCGCAACTAGCTTTGACGATCGTATGACAATTCTCGGCGCTGCTTTCGGTCAGTTACCTCGTGGGCCCGAGATTTGCTTCTAATCACGTAGGGGGACTTTTGTATGAAAGCATGGGGAATCACTTCTTCCGTATTACTCGCGGTGATCACTCTGAGCGGCTGCGCGAACGAGAGCGTATCGAGCACCGATACCGGCACCAGCCCAACTTACACGGCACCTACCACGACCACTCCTACCACGGGAACCACTACGACCACGACGACCTCTAGCTCGTCGGGTTCAGGATCTTACTGGGGTTCGGGCACCACGGTGCCGAGCACTTCGGGCTCGTCGATCACCTGCCCCTCCGGCATGACCTCGATTCCCGCGGGCAGCGGCCAAGGCGCTTTCTGCATCGATAGCGCTCCGGGCGGCGGCTACAACAACGTAGCATCACTTTACTGGGCCGATACGATTTGCACGCAAGCTGGCAAACACCTTTGCCAGGCTTCCGAAGAAGCACGCATTTGCGAACTCAAACAAGCAGGCGACGCCCTCATCACTGGCGGATTAACCTACATCCCGGGCATGTGGATGAAACGCAGCACGGCCGCCGTGCCCAACACCTCGAACGTGACGGGCGATATCACGGGTACCACCTGCGCCATTGGCGATGTCGTACACAACGCCAACAGCCAAGCACGCGGCTTCTACTGCTGCCAGTAAAAGACTGGCAGCGCCAATATCAACCGTCTTTGAACTTGCCGATGAGTCGCAAGATCACCGGCACCGTCACCACCGCCGTAACTACGCAGGTGACTTCACCAATAATGGCGAGGCGACCAAAGCCCGCCAATGCTTGGCTCGTGGCGCCGAGCAGTGTGTAGTAGCCAATCGTCGTGGTGAGTGAGCACAGAATCACGGCCATACCCGAACCCACAAAAATACGGTGAAAGTTTTTGTAGCCTTCCTGCCGACAACGAATAAACACGTTCACCGGATAATCCACGCCAATACCAAAGGTGAGCGGTAACGCGATGAAGTTAAAGAAGTTGTACTTAAGTCCCATGAAGCCCTGAATGCCCAGCATCCACCACACGCCCAGCAGCAAGCAGAAAGTCATGAACAATCCGTTCATAATCCCGCCGCACAAAAAGATGGCGACCAACATAACTCCGCCCAGCGCGAGTCCCGACACGAGCGGCGCGTCCTGGTGCAATCCGCGGAGCAAATCGGCCAGCACGAAGGAGTCGCCCGCCACGGTGTAGCGCGTGTTGCCCTGCGCGTCCGGTCGCTCCAGCGGAGCCAAGCTGTCGGTAAAGTTAATCAGATTGCGACCATCGTTTAAAGGTTTACGACCATCAGGGTTAATGAAACCAATGAGTCCCACGCGGCCGTCTTTTTCCGTAAAGCGCCGAACAAGTTGCGGCGGCAAATCTGCGAGTGTCGGCGGAGCGTAACTCAAATTGAGTCGCATGCGATTGGCCATGTCGGCCATCTCGGGCTCCAACGACAAACGCATCGCCCGGCGACCCAGCAGACCCTTAATCTCATCGAAGAGCTTGCGCTGTTCTGGCTGCTCGCCGGCCGCCAGCACGGGGGGAATAATGTCGTAGAGACTCGTGCAGGCGCGGATCACGTTTTTCTCGGGCGGCAAACTGCTTTGAATTGCGCGCACGTCGTTGCACATAGCGCGAGCATCTTGCTCGTGGTCCGCAATGATAATCGAAGGCGTAAGACTAGTAGGGAAGGCATCGTAAATGCGCTGGCGCATTTTTTCGACGTCGGCCGGAATGGTGAACTTGTTGCGAACGTTGTCAAAATTATACTCGAGCGGATCGGCCGCCAATTTGCGCAAGCCAAAGGCCGAAACCACCGACATCAGCACCATCAGAACGGTAAAGGTCTTAGCATGCGTTACGATGCCGCGTCCGATGCGCTCGCCCAACGGATGCAGACGATGCGCCAAAGGATTTGCATAGTGCTTCTTGTTCGGAAAGCGCTGCTCGAGCAGGTAGAGCCACAGGGGCAAAATCAGAAAAGCCGACAACCAGCAGAGCGCAATACCCACGCCCCCAATGAAACCAAATTGCGAAAAGCCCTTGTTGTCCGCAGCGAGCAAGCTCACAAAGCTAACGGCCGTGGTGCTACTCGCAATGAGCGTGGTGGTAAGGGTAGACCGAATTGCCTCGACGACGGCCGAACGAGTTTCAACGTGGCGACGGCGCATCTCCAGGTAACGAGACACAAAAATAATACCGTAGTTAATGCCCGTGCCCGCCACCAGGCTCCCCAGAAAGGCAGTTTGGGTGTTGAGATAACCAATATGGAGTTGCGTGATTCCGAAGGTCCAAATAACCCCGAAGAGCAAGTTAAAGACCAGCAGTCCCACGATGCGGAAGGACCAGAAGAATAAAAAGAGCGTGCCCAAAATAAGCGCCGTCAACAACAGCGCCGTGCCCACGATGTCCTGGCGAATGGCGTTGAACTCCTCGATGGTGTCCGGCACTCCGCCCGTAAAGATCACTTTCATTTCAGGTTGAAAGGAGGCGGGCTTGAGCTCGTCCACCATGGCCTGAATTTCGTTGATGAGCTTTTGTCCGCCCGTAATGCCCAGACTCGAGCCCATGGGCCGCACGGTCATAACGAGAACCTTGCCACTATCCCCGCTCAAATAAGCATCGCGATACGAAGCAAAGGCCTGAATAGAGGGATCGAGTTTGCTATCGGCCAGCATATCGAAGAGCGATTTTTTGGGCGCTGCGGGTGTGGCCTTGGGGGCATCGTCGTCGAGGCCCAAAAATCCCCCCATGGCTGAATCCAACTCGCCCTCGATGCGTGTTTTGAGTTCATTGCGCACGTTGCGCAGCTGATCGAGGGTCAGGTAATGGAGCGCGTACTTCTCGGCGTAGTCACGAATATCGAGGTAACGGTACTCGTAAAAACGCAGGCTCTTGCCCACCAGGGGCTGGAGCTTTTTAGCGAGGGCCTCAACAAAGTCACGGTTCGCTTCGAACTTCGGGCTCGAAACACCAATGAGCAGCAAACTGGTGCCGCCAATCCGAGCGTCGGCCTTATGGAAGGCCTTCACGCTGGGCAAACGGCCCGGCAGGAGCTCCGCAAAATCCGTCCGCAGCTCTAGCCTCGAAGCCAAAAAGAGCGAGGCGCCCGTCACGAGCACCAAGAGGAAGTGAAGGGGAACTTTACGCCGGTAAAGAAAGTCGAAATACTTATCGGCCCAATCGCGAGTCATTACTTTTGGTTTTACACTTTGCCTCCCAAAATGGCTAATTTGTTGCGAAAATGCCCTGAAGGGTCTACCTCTTTTGGGCTATGCCACGGGCAGGTTTTGCGTCTCTTTTGGGCCCTCCAGTTGTCCCCACTTCGGTGCGCGTTCGGGTGGCCGTCTACGCCGTGCTGGTTCTGTTAGTGATCTTCGCTCCGATCCTTTTTTTTGCGCACGCTCCACTAGGTTTTCGCGTGATGGTTTCGGCGCTGCTCTTTAATCGCTCCGTGCACACTCTGTGGTGTTTTTGGCCCCGCCTTACTTGGGGCATTCCTGCGGAGCTGCTCGCGCGCAACACGCCCATGAACGGCCAAGACTTTGCCCTGACCTTCGACGACGGCCCTTCGCCCCAAACCACCGCGGCGCTGCTGGATTTGCTGGCACGGCACCAGCAGAAGGCCTCGTTCTTCGTGCTCATGCACAAGGCCCGCCGCAGTCCCCAACTAGTGAAACGAATGGTTGCCGAAGGTCATACCGTGGGCCTGCACGGCGAGGATCACCGCAAACCTTTCTTTAAAACGCAGTCAGCGCTGGCTCGCTCACTCGGCACGGCCAAAGCCGAACTCGAGGCCATGATTGGTCAGCCCGTCACGCTCTACCGCCCGAGTCACGGATGGAAAACCCGCGCGCTGGTGCGCGCGGCTCACCATTGCGATTTGCAACTTTGCTTTTGGGACTACGGCGTTTGGGACACCGACGCCCCTCCCGCAAGCACCTTGCAGCAGCGACTCAGTGCAGTTTTGCGCTTTGGTCGTGACCAGAAGGGATCAAAACCCGTTATACTGCTCCATGATGGTCGAGGTGACGAAGTGAGTGAGCCTGCACACAAAGAGGCCATGCTCCAAGCACTCGATGCTTGGCTAAGCAGCAAGGAGACTCGCGCATGAGATCCAAAGGCTACTTTAAATATCTGGGCTGGGTCGCCGCGGCCGCCATTCTTGCGTACTTGCTTATGCGCGTGGACTTGGTTTCGCTGTGGGCCTCCATTGGCAACATGAAGCTCAGCACCGCCATGGCGCTTGTGGCCACTACGACCCTTGCGAACGCTTGTCAGGGTCTGCGCTTTCACTGGCTCTGGCCCGAGGCTAAAATTCCCTTCCGTCGTCAGCTGGGACTCCCCTTCTGCATGCACACGGCCAACATCATTTTGCCCCTGCGCATCGGCGAGTCCGTGCGTCCGCTGACTCTGCTGCGGTGGAATTCCAAGTTAACCATCAAGAGCATTCTGTACTGGACCGTGGTCGACAAACTTTTGGAGATCGTTGCTTTTTTAAGCTTCGTACTGGTTGCCGCCATTTTGTTTGAGCAGCACGTTGCCCTGGCTGTAACCGTTTTTGTTCTGGGCCATTTGGGCCTGGCCATTTTTCTGAAGAAAACCAAAGTCTCGCTCCGCAAAATGATTTTGCCGTACTTTGCCTCGCTCCTCGCCTGGACCTTTAACGGACTGTTCTTTTACATGCTCATTGAACCGCTCACCGCGGCCTTTGGTTTGTTCATGGGCACGAGCTTGGCCTCTAGCTTTCCGCTCGCGCCCGGCGGCGTGGGCACTTACGAAGCGGCCTTCGTTTGGATTTCCGAGCGTTTTGGTCTTTCGGCCAACGACGCCATGGCCCGCGCCGTAGCGGCGCACTCGCTCTCGATTTTGGGTACGCTCGCGATTGGCATTCCGCTGGGCGCCTACTGGGGCTGGCCCAAGGCCAAAGACGCGCAAACGGCACAAGCTCCGGGTTTGCCCTTTCGTTTTTTGTTTTTGAATTTTTTCTCGTACCTTATGGCGGCCATTGTGGTCCTCGCGTCGGGTTCGTTCTGGATTCCCGACGAAAACATGCCGAAGCGTAAACGCAGCGAAGTGCTGGGAGCCGACGGATGAGAATCGCCCTCGTATCGGAATTTTTCTACCCCACACTCGGCGGTATGCAGGAGCACCTGTACAACATTGCGCGCGAATTTGAAGCCGCGGGGCACCCGACGTCCATTGTGACACCGAAAATTTTAAACTCCGGTGATTTTAAAACCTGGTGGCCTAAGGGCCTGCCCGAGCGCAGCTACCGCCCAGTGGGTGTTAGCCTGCCCATCTTCATGAACGGCTCGGTTGCGCGACTCACCGTGGGCTGGCGCCTGGCGCACAAACTTGAAAAACTTTTGAGCAAAGATAACTTCGACATCGTGCACCTGCACTCACCACTCTTCGGCACCATGCCCCTCATTGCGAACCGCGCATCGAAGCTGCCCATTGTGGGCACTTTTCACACCTCGTTTCCGGACTCCATCAACTTGCAAGTTTTCAAACTACCGGCGCAGCGGCACATCGATCGGCTCTCGCGCGTGATTGCGGTGTCGCCCGTTTCGCTGAGCTCGATCAACCGCTTTCTAGACGTAGAAGCGGACATTATTCCGAACGGCGTAGACACCAAGCAGTTCCGCCCGGTGTGGGAAGGCACGGACGACCGCATTCCCGCCCTACGCGACGGCAAAATCAACGTGCTCTTCATTGGCCGGCCCGAGCCACGCAACGGACTCGACACTCTCCTGCGCGCCTTCATGGGTATTTACAAAGAAGTTCCCGAGGCGCGCCTTGTGATTGCCGGCGGCGGCGATCAAATGCCGAAGTACCAGGCGATGGTTAAAGACATGCCCAAGGATGCCGTGCGTTTCTTGGGACCCGTGCTCAAGGAACGGCCCGAACTCTACCGCACGGCAGACATTCACGTGTTCGGCGTAGAAAAAGCTACCTTCTCCATCACGGTGCTCGAAGGTTTGGCCTCGGGCCTGCCGGTGCTCACCACGGACTTTATTGGTCACCGCGATTTGGGCGAGCCCGGTAAACACTTCCTGACCACGCCCTTCGGCGACGATGCTGCCCTAGGCAAAGAGCTCGTGCGACTGATTCGCGATAAAGCTGCCCGCGAAAAACTGGGCCACGCTGCCCGCGAACATGCGCTGAACTTTGACTGGGCCATCGTGGCCCGCAAAATTCTTAACGTTTACGAAGCGGTGCTCAGTGCCCAAGAATGATTTTTGTTTTTTGTATGTGCCCGTAGGCAGCGAAGGTGAAGCCGGCCAAATCGCGCGCGACTTGATCGACGCCGAACTCATCGCCTGCGCTAACATTCTGCCCGGAATGAAATCCATTTACCGCTGGCAGGGAAAGATCGAAGAACAACGCGAAGTTCTCCTGGTGCTAAAAACCCGCCGCGCATTGGCCGGCGAAGTCACCACCAAGATAGAGGACCTACATAGCTACGACACTCCCTGCGTAGCCACCATCGCCCTAGCCGACCTCAACGCCGCCTACGCCCAATGGCTCCTCGGCGAAACCCGCGCGGACTGAGTTAGCAGCCCGCACTATCGGCGCCGGAGTCGTGGCCGGAGCAGTGAACGCACCTCAGGCTCTTCGCGCATAGCCCGAGTTCCAAAGGATTGAATCCCGCGGCGAATGTTACAAGAGCTGCACAAGAGTTGGATGTTCTCCGCTGCGGAGTCACCTCTCAGGGCGAAAGGCTGGATGTGATCGAACTGCAGTCGATGCTTTGATCCGCAGCCAGCACATTTACCGCCAGCTGCGCGCCAAACCCGGTGCTTCACAGCCTTGGAAGTATAGCGAGTGCGTTGCTTTGCAGATTTTCGAGCGGAGAGCTCCAGCGCCTCAGGCTCCGTGCCTGCAGGAGGGTCGCCAACCCCGGCGCCGGGGCGGGCTATATTTGGTGAAGTTTTGCGGCTAACAACAAGTTCGTCGGCGTCTCCCCGCACGCGAGCTTTGCCAAAGCGTTTTTCACTGAGGCGTTCCGTGCTCAAGCGGGCCATTTCAGCCACTAGCTCGGCCAGGCTCAATTCTGCGCCCTTTGGCCCCAGTAGCGCGCGAACCTGCTCCAAGCTCTCGCGCAGCTTCTGATCAATTAAAAATTTTACTTCTATGTGCTCAGCACTCACCACGCGTTCTCGTTCCCGAGGAAGCACTGTGGGCGGGCAAATCGAAAGAATAACCTTTTGCCCTTCACGGGCAGACTTGTCCTCCATTTGCGCCAAGACCTCAGTCTTTTGCTCTTTGCTCAAAGCCATTTCGGGCTGTGCTCGTTGGAGATCCCGAAAGAAGCTCTGCGCCTGACAGATGTTACTCAAATTCAAAGTTCCGGATTCAATCGTAGGAGCGGTCTCCGGAATCTCGGTCATGAGGCGCATCGCTTGAATGCGCCTGCTGGCTGCGGCTTCCGAATAGCCAAGCTCGCGAACGGCGTAGTCAAAGAGCGAGGTAAACTGAAACGCATAGAGCTTGCGCCGTTCAATTTCTTGCAGGTGCCGCAAAACCTCCATCGTAACGGCCCGCTCTTTTTGCACGAGCGCTTTGGTCGTCGAGAGCAATTCCGAGTCTTTGAGTGCGCGAATCGTGTTCATGCAAAATGCTATACCATGGATTTTTCGGAGCACTTTTTTACAATCATTCGAAGCAAAATTGCACGCATATTTAAAACGCGTAGGCGCTTCGTTATTGAGATTTCTTTAGGGAAAAAGTTATTTTTGCAAAACGAGCAAGCGAACTAGGCGCAGTAAGAAGCCTGGCTCGCACAAAAATGCGTCAACAAAAAAAATAAGATTTTCTGAGCACATAATCGCATACGCAGTACTTTAAGGTGTCGTAAGCTTTCACCGCGCGACCGGTCTGCATCAGAAAAGAATATTGCTTCAATTGAACCCCGGCGCCGGGGTTTAAAGCACATATTCGGCGTCATTCTCGATGCGTGTCTCACATATGAGACAAAAGGACTAGTTATCCACTCGACGACTAAATATCCAAGACGAGGGTGACGGGGCAGTGATCGGAGCCCTTTACGTCGGGGAGAATGTCGGCGGTTTTGATGAGCTTGCGGTCTTTTTCGTGCACGCAGTGGTAGTCGATGCGCCAACCCACGTTGCGTTCGCGGGCGCGCATGCGTTGACTCCACCACGAGTAAAGCACTTTATCCGGATGCAGAGTGCGGAAGGTGTCTACCCATCCGTGGCCCAGAAATTCGGTCATCCAAGCGCGCTCTTCGGGTAGATAGCCCGAAGTTTGTTCGTTCTCTTTGGGGCGCGCCAGATCTATGGGCTGGTGCGCAATGTTGTAATCGCCCGTCACAATCACGGGTTTGCCCTTGGCGCGTAGCTTATCGAGCCACGGATGCAGGGCGCGACAAAAACGAATTTTGTAGTCTAAGCGTGCGCCGGCATCGCCGCTGTTAGGAAAGTAGATGCTCGCGAACCAGCAATCCTTGAATTCGGCGGCAATAATGCGCCCTTCGCAGTCGATTTCCTCGATTCCTACGCTTCGCACAACGTTTAGGGGCTTCACGCGGGTCAAAATGCCAACGCCGCTGTAGCCCTTCTTCCGCTGACACGGAAACCAGTGCTGGTCCCACTCCTTCAGCTCGCGGACTTCGTTGGGGATTTGGTCGGCTTCGGCGCGAACTTCCTGCAGACCTACGACGTCCATGTCAGAATTTTGGAGCCAGTCCACAAAACCGTTTTTGGTGCAGGCACGAATCCCATTTACGTTCCATGACGCGAATCTGAGCATGTGTGCTTTTTAATCATGGTTTTGAGGTTTAAACTATCTCTTTTACAGGAGGAAATTCATGTCATTGCGCGCATTTAAAAAGCTCATCGGGCCCGTCGCTGCCGTAGCATTTTCTTGGGGAGCGCACGCCGAAGGCCTCATGTGCGGCACTCTGCCGGATTTGTTCCGAGCCTACCTCGCCAGCCACTACTCGGCCCACGAGATGACGGACGACATCAAAAAGCACACGACCGAGCAGTACATTAAATCGCTCGATCCCTCCAAGACACTGCTCCTGGAAGAAGACGTGGTCAAACTCCGCAAGGAATTGCCAGAAGTGTTTGGCACCATGCGGGCCAACAACTGCGACAAACTCTACGATGCGCAAAAGCTCCTCCTCCAGCGCGCGCAAGAAGTAGAAGCCTACGCTAAGGGCTTTTTGAATGACTCCTACAAGCTCGACGAAAACGTAGAGATCATGACCGACTCCGACAAGCGCGGCTACGCCAAGAGCATGAAGGACCGCGAAGAAAATCAGCGTAAGCTCATGCACTTCCAAATTTCGAACTACCAACTGGGCGACATGAAGCTGGCCGAAGCCAAAAAACAGCTCATTCACCGCTACGAGCTCATCACTAAGCGCGTGCGCGAGCGCAAGCCCGAAGACGTTATTGTCACCTACGCTGACTCCTTCGCCACCGCACTCGACCCCCACTCCACCTTCTTCTCACGCGATGCGCTGGACGAATTCCGCATCGACATGTCGCTTTCGCTGGAAGGCATTGGCGCTTCGCTCAGCTCGCAGGACGGGTACACGGTGGTCGAAGAAATCATCGCCGGAGGCGCTGCCGACCGCGCCAAAGTGCTTAAGCCCAAGGACAAGATCATCGCCGTGGCGCAAGAGGGCGAAAAGCCCGTGCCCACGATCGATATGGATCTTAAAGACGTCGTAAAAATGATTCGCGGCAAGAAGGGCACCAAAGTGCTTCTCACCGTGCTCCGCCAGGGTGAAGGCACCGAGCGACTGGAATTCACCATTGTGCGCGACAAAGTGAGCCTCAAGGACCAAGCCGCTAAACTCCACGTGGAAAACCGCACCGTGGGCAAGAAAAAGCTCAAACTCGGCGTGATTGATTTGCCCTCCTTCTACAGCGAAGGCGAAAAGGGCAAACGCTCCAGCTACACCGACGTGAAAAAACTTTTGGAAGACGCCAACAAGCAAAAAGTTGATGGCGTCGTGCTGAACCTCTCGCACAACGGCGGCGGCTCGCTGGACGACGCCGTTCGTATGTCGGGCTTGTTCCTTAAAAAGGGCGGCATCGTAGCCACGCAAAACGGTTTGGGCCGCAAAGCCGAAATCCTGGCTGACGAAGACACCGACACGGTTTACACCGGCCCCCTCGTGGTGCTCACCAGCCGCGCCAGCGCCTCGGCCTCTGAGATTCTCTCGGGGGCACTGCGTGACTACAAACGCGCCGTGATCGTGGGCGGCGACCACACCTTCGGTAAGGGCACCGTGCAAACGGTAGTGCCCCTGCAAGGACTTGGCGCCGTGAAGGTCACCATCGGCATGTTCTTCTTGCCGAGCGGCAACACCACTCAGCACCAGGGCGTGCCGGGCGACGTTGTGTTGCCCTCTCCCCTGAGCACCGAGGAAGTGGGCGAGCAAGCTCTGGATTACTCGCTTAAGCCGCAAAAAATTGATTCGTTCTTGGATCCCGGCGCGAATGATGATTCCACGAACAAGCACTGGCAACCCATTACGGCGGCCGAAACTAAGGCGCTGGCCGAAAAATCTAAAGCCCGCGTGGACGCCGACAAAAAATTTGCGGACATTCGCAAAGAAATTGAAGAATCCAAAAAGAACAAAGGCATTCTTCGTTTGGCGGAAGTGCTGAAGAAATCCAAAGAGAACAAAAAGAAAAACAAAGCCGACGAAAAGAAAACTCAGCTGCAAAGATTGCAAGACGCCGAAGCTCCGTACATCAACGAAGCCCTCAGCGTACTGGGTGATTTGATTGAAGCTAAGCAGCCCGCTTCGGGCGAAGTCGCTAAAAAATAATTACTTTTTGGCCAGGCCCCACGCCATGAGGGTCTGGCCTTCTTCCGTGGCCGAAGAAACTTTTTTAAATTTCGCACCCGCCACACCCTTCACCCGCTTTTCGCATTCCGCCCACGTAGAGTGGCGCTCCAAACGACCCCCCACGTAACTCAAATAAGTCGCCGGCCCCTTGGGAATCGCAGGGCCCCCGCCACTTGAACCTGAGGTCAGCGTGCGCGCATCGCGCGCCTCGGCCGGAGCTTGCGCAAACATTCCGCGGGCCACGTAATCGGCCAGGGCTCCGCGATACAAGGCCGGCGACTGCCCCTTGCAGGCCGCAACGGCCAATTCATCTACGCGTTCGTTGCCCTCTACGCCCGAATGGCCCGGCACATGGTGCCACTCTAGGGGCGCTGGAAAAGTAGCGAGTTCGGCGTCGAGCTCTTCCCACAAATCGCGGTTCATGACTTCTTCGCCATCGGCCTTCTTCCAGCCGCGCTTTTTCCAGCCAAAACGCCACTGCGTAATGCCCTGGAGCACGAGTTTGGAATCCGAAAAAACCGTGACGGGAGTTTTGGCCGCCACCAAAGTACGCGCCGCGCGCAGGGCCTCCAACACGGCCGTCATTTCCATGCGATTGTTCGTGGTGGCAGGTGCCGCCCCCACCAGTTCAAGCACCTGCGATTGATCTTTATTGGGAGCAAAGGCACACAGCACGGCGGCCCAGCCGCCGGGGCCCGGGTTGCCCGAGCAAGCACCGTCGGCAAAAATCCAAATCACAATTGCGGCTCCACCACGACTTCGCACTTCACGGAATTCGCAATGAAACAGGCGCGATGCGATTTTTCGTGCAACTCCTTCACCTTCGCGGCATCGACGGGCGTAGCAAAACTTACTTGCGGACGCATTGTCACGCGCGTTACACAGGGGCGACCTTCGGCGTTTTTACCTAGCTCGGCCGTGACTTCGTCGCGATAGCCATCCACCACCAGGCGACTTTTGCTAGCGTAGGCTAGGAAGGTTAGCAGATGACACGATGACAAAGCCGCGCCCAATAACTGCTCGGGGTCGGCATAGTCGGGGTTGCCAAAGAATTCCGCCGCGCTAGAGGCGATAACTTTTTGACCACCTTCAAAGTCCACTTGGATATCCCGCGGATATTTTTCGTAAGCAAAATCAGAGCCCTGCCGTTGCCAATGGAGCTTTACGCGATGTTCAGATGCCATAGGCTTAAGATTTAGCACCGCCACGCCAAAAAAACTTATGCCAGAAAGTGAATTTATTCTGTAAGCTGGTATCTACGCTAGACGCGAGACCCTGAGTCTCCCGTGGCGAGAGCTTGTAGGGCTCGAAAGGAGGTGGTGCAGTGACCAGTAGTAATAGCAAGGTCCTTCACCAGGTCGTGGAGGTTAGCGCAAGCTAATCTCCCGAACTGGGGGCGGCTCCCGCATAGGGGGCCGCCTTTTTCTTTTTTCGTGCGGCTTATTTGCAGGTTTTGCGCAGCTTCGACACCAAGGCCAAATCAACTTCGGTCCAGGTTTTAGACACGCCGTCTTTGCCGGTGTGCAGTGCCTTGCAGGCGGTGTTGAGCGCTTCGTGCTGCGCCTTGAGACCAAAATCCATCACATCCATTTTGGATTTCGCCTCAAAAGCACCGTCTTTTTCAGAATAGGTGTAATCGAAGGTGAGAACTTTTTTAACGCCGTTCACATCCAGCTCGACATCCATTTTGCCCTTGTCGCCCTTGCCCACTTTTTTAACTTCGCCAGAAACTTCGGGCTTCAGGAATTTACTAAAGAACACCGTGCGCAAAGTTGCATCGCGTGTGGGATTGCCCGTGTTCACGGTGCTCACTTCAATCGTGAACTTGCCACCCTTCAGGAGTTCCGTGATTGTAGCCGCTTCGGGCACGCCCGAATGAAGATTGGTTTGATCGAAGGATCCACCCACGGCCAATTTTTCGGTGGTCTTAAAAGCCGTCCACTTAATGGACGTGCTCAGCGGATCGAGCGAAAGCATGCACTTCTGCGCAGCCTGCGCGGAGAAAGAGAGAACGAGGGTAGAGAGAACAAGAGAAATGTTTTTCATGCTCCCGGTTTTAGCAAGACCACCAGCCGAAGCAACCGGCCCCACAGGCATTTTGGCTACTTAGGTGTCCTCATCAGACGGAGCCCGACATTTTCGGATCGAAGCTGTGGTGCCCCCCAGCCTCGATGGGCGGAACGCAGAGCATCAGGGTAAATGTGGGCCCAACTGCCACCACGAAGACTGTAGAATTTATCCGTATCAGGATCTGCATCGAGATCCGTAGGATCTACCGCAGGTCCAGCCGGATATTGGTAGTATCTGTCCCGGGACCACTCCGACACATTCCCGTGCATGTCATAGAGGCCTCCAGGATTTGGTTTAAGCTCTGCAACATCGTGCGTCTGACCATCGGCGTTTGAGTGCTGCCACGCATGCTCACCAAGCTGCGCAGGATTATCGCCAAACGAATAAGCCGTCGTTGAACCCGCTCGCGCAGCATTTTCCCATTGGGTTTCAGTCAAAAGATCATAGTTAAAATGTGGGTCGATTTCGTTCAGCTTTGCTATGAATTTTTCCTGCCCATCAGTCCACGAAACGCGCTCTACCGGGCGATTCGGGTGCATGGACACTGCCTTATCATTAATCACAACTGTTTCGGCTCCCTCCCCAGTTTTAAACCTGGAGGGGTTTTCCCCTGTCACTACCACCCATTCCAATTGGGTCACCGGAGTTGCCTGTACCCAGTAGGATTTTGCGAGCGTTACATCCCACATAGCTTCATTTGATCTACGTCCTGCTTCGTTTTCAGGGCTTCCCATTTTAATATGTTTGCCGCCTTCGGGAATTTTTTGCTCGTGAAATTTAAAAGCCTCCATTTTCGCCTTTGCCAAAAGCAAAGCGTGAAGTTTTGGATTATTAGCCGTCAGGCGTTCAAAAACATTGAAATTTGTTTCGCGATCCATGCGACGGCTGAGTGATTCCAACTGCTGAGAAGGCAGCGCCGCTCGATACTCTTCATAAAGATGCGCATTTCCGCTGCCGATGTTAGAAGTCAAGAAATCATACTTCAATTCCGCCGGTACTTCATTGGAGGCCATCCAAGCTTTAGCCGCCTGATGGAAATCTGCATATTTGCCCTTTGCCCGAAAGACTTGTATGCCCTCGAAGGCCCGCAGGACTGGGAACTTCGCAAATGCTGAATCGTTTGCCTTTGCAATAAGTTGTCCAGCAAAATCTCTTTCCGCGCTTTCTCTGGAATGTAATAGACGAGAGAGAGTTCGGCCAAACTTATCGCTCGAATAAACTGAGCTTGCATAAACATCTACGAGCTTGCTTTGAAGGTTTGTATTGAAGATAGTACCAGTAACTTCTTTATAAAATTTCAAAATCGATGGAAGGTCGACCGTTTTTTCGAAATTTTTATTAATGAAAGGGATTAACATCCCAGCCTTTTCATCTGATATATCACCTGCATCCAATACATGCGAAATAAGCGGTAGCGCCGTCTTCGACCTCGAATAAGACTCAAGCAGGTTATCGCGCACCTTTTTGTTGAAACGTGCGACTACGATCAACCCAGGCAGCCGACTTTTGTCGTTTGTGAGGTATTCTTTATATCTGGGTGTATCAAGGAAGTTTTGCAGGAGCTGTACTTGCTCGTCTTTGGTGAAGTTCGCAAGCAGCCCCGTAAGTGGTTTATTCTTGTCCGTCCACTCGTAAAGAAGTACCTGCTTGCGCAGCTGGAACGGCTCGTGCGAATCCGCAAGCCACTTCGCAAGTGTCGCCTCGAACTGTTTATCTGGCTCTAGGCCCGCGCCTATGATCGCTTTCATTGACGGAATATAGCGCAGCCGATCTTTAACATCGGCGCTGTCTTTAAGTTTTGCTGAGGCTTCCACAGGTTTCTTAAGGTCCAAGTCGCCCGTCTTCCACGGAGTTACAATTTCGGCGGGTTTAATTGCTACGCCGTTCGTGGTCTTTAGCGGCAATACTTCATGCACCGGCAGCTTTTTATCGGACCTAGAGTACTTGTTCGGAAAATCATACTTGTGCGCATGCGGCGTGAAACTCGTAAGAGTTTCGTCGCTTTTTACGTTGACGTGATTTTTAACAAAAGCAATCGTAATGTCCTCATTTGAAAGGCCCCCGTGAACCCCCATTTCCTCTGGTAGAACCAGGTCATGCGGGAGAACCAGCTTGTAGCCCTTCTCAGCTAGCGATTGCCGCACACCCTCCATCAACAACGGGATATCTACGTTCGGCACGTTCTGAAGTTTGTCAATGAAGCCTACTTTTACACTTTGGCCATTTAGCTGCGACTCGCCCAGCACCACCGTCATGTGCCCCGAGGAGGCTCCGGTATCATCGGTGATCGTAAAGTAATGGTAGTTGGGATCCAGCGCGCGCGTAAGGTACGTGCGGCTGGAGCAATCCGAGCCGCCAAGGCACGAGCGGTAAGGCGATTCGGTAATGGAAAGGTGACGAATCGTGCGCTCGGAATGCCTTTTCGAGCTAGTAACAGCGCCGGCCACAACGCTTTTCTCAAATTCCTTAAGCGTGTCAGTTGTGCCATGCACGCTCGGTACTCCCGTTGGAATAGCAACGCCGAGATCCTTTAGAACCTGCTCGAAGTGACCCTCATAGCCAAGCTTCATTGCAAAGCTATCTCTGGCCGATAGGAGCTGTTGGTAGGCACCAAGCCTTTCAAGCCCATCGCTGCCCTTAAGGCGTTTAACGATAGACGGATCATGGTAGCCAATGGTGTGAACAAGATCCGCAATTGCCTGCGAAATGGGGCGCACGTCTTTATTCGCTTCCACAAGCGCTGCGCGCTCTTTCATAAGCTGGTGATAAAGAACTTCGGCCCGATCCTCGATCGGCGTCTTTTCGCTAATAATTTGCGCCCGCACTTCGGGAGTGATTTTGGAGTTTAGAAACTCTGACCAGCGTGCTTTTTGCTCTGCTGCGAGTAATTTCTGTTCATCTTTGCTGAGCGTTTTTGGAATTTGCTCCTCGTTGTACTGAAGCAGCTTTTTCCAAAAGCCTCCATTGGCGTCGATCTGAAAGAGGTTCGACCGCACCTGCCCGGCCGAACTCACCTGCCCGTCCGTGAATTTTTTAAGCTCCGCCGTGACCGGGTAACTCTTCTCTTCAACCGCGAGTTTAAAAGTTCGGAACGGCATTTTTTCTAGCTCGGGATGAGCTGCAAGAGCCTTAGCAACTTCCGCCGTAGTTCCCGAGTTAAGGCTCGTGTTCGGATTCCCGAAGCGCATTTTACGGTACAACTCAAAGGCGTCTTTTTGTGCGGGGTTATTTAGATCGGGCTTAAGGCCGTGAGAAAACGCGAAGAGCAGGTCATCGAGCGTTTGAATGGGCCTGTGCGAAACATAGCTTTTCTGGGGCGAGGGCCCCAGCTGCCGTGAGTATTTAGCCGGCGATAGCAACCGATCCACGG
>JAFEAR010000248.1 GCA_018266335.1 Bdellovibrionales bacterium | reverse complement strand
CATTGCTGGTGTCCAGGAAGCCATTTTCGACAGCCCGCGCTTCGCCTTTGTCGCCGACAGCATCCGCCGGGTGAAAGACCGCTTCGAACAGATCCTTATTGTCCGCAGCGACGTAAAATTCGTCGTGGCCGAACGTTTGCTCAAGAAGACCGCCGAACAACAAGCCAAGATCCGCGATTACCTGATACCTTTCGCCAAATACTACGGCGGACTCAATGAGCGCATGGATGAATTTGTCCGACTCTTCCCGGTGCATCCCGACTACATCGACACCTTCGAGCGAGTCACCGTGGTAGAAAAACGCGAAGTGCTCAAGACGCTGTCCATGGGCATGAAAGCAAAACTCAATGAACCAGTTCCAGAAAGCGAGCCCGGTCTGATCGCCTTTGACAGCTACTGGAATACGCTCAAGCAGAACGCTTCGTTCCGAGCCATTCCCGAGATCCGGGCGGTCATCGATTGCAGCCAAGTGCTGGAATCCCGCATTGAAAACGCTATCAGCCGCAAGCAGTATAAGCCAATGGCGCTACGCCTGATCCATGCGCTGTCCGTACACCGCCTCACCACCGGCGACATCTATGCACCTATGGGTGCATCTGCCGAGGAACTGCGAGACCGCCTCTGCCTGTTCGATCCGCTGATCGCTGAGCTGGGTAGCGATGAGCCAGATAAAGATCTACAGACGCATGTTGAAACTGTTTTGAAAGAGATATTTAAAACAGTTAGTGGCCAGTTTATTGATGAAAACAAAGAAAATCGACAATGGTTCCTGAATCTCACGAAGACTGACGACTTCGATGCCCTGATCGACAAGCGGGCCGAAAGCCTGGGGCAAGCTCAACTCGACCGCTTCTACTACGAGGCGCTCAAGCGGGTCATGGAATGTCAGGACGCCACCTATGTGACCGGTTACAAGATCTGGCAGCACGAGCTGGTCTGGCAGGAGCATAAGGCCGCCCGCACAGGCTACCTCTTTTTCGGCGCTCCCAACGAGCGCTCCACCGCCGTACCGCAGCGGGACTTTTACCTCTACTTCATCCAGCCCAACGATCCGCCGCGCTTCAAGGACGACAAGGTCAACGACGAGGTCTTCTTCCGCCTTAAAGGCACCGACGAAGAATTCCAGGCCGCGCTGAAAAGCTACGCGGCGGCACTGGACCTTGCGGCCACCTCATCGGGCCACGCCAAGGCCACCTATGAATCGAAAGCCAACGGCTTCCTGAAGAAGTTGGTTCAATGGCTGCAGAAGTACATGAGCGACGCCTTCGAGGTTACCTACCAGGGGCGCGCCAAGTCCATGACCGAATGGGTCAAGGGTAAATCCATCCGCGATCTGTCGGGAGTCTCACCTCATGAAACCATCAACTTCCGTGATCTGGTCAACACCATCGCCGGTGTCTGCCTGGCCCCGAACTTCGAGAATCAGGCTCCAGACTATCCGTTCTTCTCGGTCCTGATTACCGGTAACAACCGTGCCCAGGCCGCGCAGGATGCCCTGCGGGCCATCGCCGGTCAGAACCGCACCAAGCAGGCCACCGCCGTGCTGGACGCCCTGGAGCTGCTCGACGGTGAGAAGATCGATCCCTACAAGTCGAAATACACCAAGTTCATTCTCGATGCCGTCAAAGCCAAGGGGCACGGCCAAGTGGTCAACCGCAGCGAGATCATCCAGGACGACCACGGGCTTGAGTACATGAACCCGGGCGGTTCGCGTCTGGAGCCGGAATGGGTGAGTGTCCTGGCGGCGGCACTGGTCTACTCCGGCGATATCGTGCTCTCCATCCCGGGCAAGAAATTCGACGCCACCGGACTGCAGCAGCTTGCCGCGACCGGCATGGACGAGCTGGTCTACTTCAAGCACCTGGAGCAGCCCAAGGAATGGAACCTGCCCGCGCTCAAGACGCTGTTCGAACTGCTCGGCATGACGCCGGGCATGGCCCAGCTTGTAACCCAGGGAAAGGACGAACCGGTGCAGAACCTGCAGCAGGCAGTGGGCAAGATCGTCAAGCGCATTGTCGTGACCCAGCAGACCCTGCGCGAAGGGCTGTCCTTCTGGGGGCTGGACCTGCTCGCGGGAACCGACCTGGCCAGCCAGGCCAGTGGGCTGATTGATGCCAAGGACTTCTTTGAATCGCTCCAGGCCTACTCCTCGCCGGGCAAGCTGAAAAACTTCCGCTACAGCGCTCCCGAAGTGCTGGCCCATGAAAAGACCGTGAAGGCCCTGGAAAAGCTGGACGCCCTGCGCGAGTTCATCATGGACCACAGCCCGACCGCATCTTGGCTCTCTACCGCCGAGGCGGTGCTGCCTGCCGAGCATGACTGGGTGGATCGCATGAAGACCACCCGGCGGGATGTGCTGGATGCCCTCAAGCAGGTGGAACTGACCGAACTGGCCAGCCAATCCCAGTCCATCGGAGCCAAGCTGCAAAAGCTGAAAAGGGATTACACCGTCGCTTACATCAGCCTACACACCAAAGCCCGGTTGGGCATGAACGACGACAAGCGCAAAGCGGCCCTGCTCAACGATCAGCGGCTGCAAACCCTGCTCAAGCTGGCGGGTATCGATTTGATGCCACGGCAGCAGCTCACCGATTACCAGAACCGCCTGGCCGGGCTGAAGAGCTGCTTTGCTCTAACCGAGAAAAACCTCGACGCCTCACCCATCTGCCCGCATTGTGGGTTCCGGTCTTCGGTGGAAACCGGTGCGGCGGCAGGATCGCAGATGATCGACCAGATGGACGCCCAGCTCGATGTCATGGTGGCGGCTTGGACCTCCACCATCCTCAGTAACCTGGAGGACCCGATCACCCAGGCCAATATGGATTTGTTGAAGATCGACGACCGCGAGCCGCTGGAGACCTTCATCAAATCGAAGGAACTGCCGGTGCCGCTGGACAGCAACTTTGTTCACGCGCTGAAGGAAGTGCTTTCCGGTCTGGTCAAGGTCACCGTCAAAGCGCAGGAGCTGCAACAGGCTCTACAGGTTACTGATGGTCCGACCACCCCAGCGGAAATGAAAAAACGCTTTGAGGAATACATTGATCAGCTTACCAGGGGTAAAGACCCAGCTAAGGTGAGGATTGTGGTGGAGTAATCATGGACATAGAAGCATCCAGTGCAATCAAGCTTTTTTTCCCTAACCCTTCCTTGACATTAGTCTATTTCGAAGCATTGGCCAATGCACTGGACGCTGGTGCAACAGACATATCCATTGATATTGATGTGCAGGCATTCGACAAGCCTGACACACTAAAAATCATAATTTCGGACAATGGTGATGGCTTCACGGAGGAAAACTTCGAGCGCTTTAAAACATTGCTCAAGCCTAGGGACAAATTCCATAAAGGCATCGGAAGACTTGTCTTCTTAAATTATTTCGAGCGTGTTGAGATTGCCAGTGTTTGGGACAAGAAGCAAAGAAACTTCATTTTTAAGAAGGGGTTTGATGGCAATGTACCAGTACACGATGCTCATGATAATCAACAAAAAAGAACATCACTGGCATTCACTGGTTTTTTGAAAGACCGAGTAAAGGCTTATGACGATATCAAGCCAGATGCACTCAAACCGCAAATCATCGAACATTTTCTGCCTACATTAGAAAAGCGCAGGCGTGAAAAAATAGCATTCAGAATCTCTATAAATCTCAAAACCAACGAAAGCAACGTACAAAAAGAATTCTTTCCGCACCAAACAACTATTACACCCGATGACTTGCCGTTGATGACCCAAGTCACCATCCAAGATAACTCTCTGGATGCCCTCTCAGCCATTGATATGTACTATCACATACAACCAGCCACAGGGAAGGGGGGCTCACTTGTTGCTTTCAGCATCGATGGCCGGACGATACCTGCAAACTTGATCCCATCCTCATCATTCCCTCCGGGTTATTTATGCGTATTTTTATTTGAATCGGAGATTTTCCACTCCAAAGCCGACAGCTCGCGGCAAAAAATTGTTCTGCCAGAAGGCGTTCATGAAGCGCGACTTTATCGTGTACTGAGGCGTGAACTTGGCAAGGTGCTGACAGAACAAATTCCTCAGATCATGGAAAAAAACGAAAAAATTAAGGCAAAGTTCGAAGAACAATTTCCTCATTTACTCGGCTATTTTGAGAGCGATACGGTGGGGTTAATCGAGAAAGATGATGCGCTGGCAATTGCACAACAGCGATTCTTTAATGTCCAGAAAGAAATCCTGCAATGTGAAAAACTCAGTGAGGCCACCTACGAAAAATCTCTAGAATTATCGTCTCGCACATTGACTGAATACATTCTTTACCGAGAAAAAATTATAAATTTGATGAAGGATCTGACTGCAGATAATTCCGAAACGGAAATACACAATCTAATAGTCCCAAGGTTCAAGGAATTCTCTCAAGAAAGCATGCCTTCTGAGATTTACCAGAACAATGCCTGGTTACTGGATGATAAATTCATGGTATTTCGAACCATCCTGAGTGAAAGGCGGATGGATGCAGTTATCGATGCAATACGAATTGAGGGTGAAGCCGAAGAAGATAGCGGCAGGCCGGATATTGCAATGATTTTTTCGGCTGATCCAGAGGAGGAGAAGGCTGTCGATGTCGTAGTCGTTGAGATTAAGAAAAAGACTGATGAAGAAAAAGATAATTTTTATGCAGTCAATCAGCTTCTTGATCGAGCTGGAAAACTTGTGGCGCATTGCCAAAATATCCAGCGAGTTTGGTACTACGCGGTTATGCAAGTTAATGACGCCACAGCTTTCAGATTAAGGCAGTTTAAGTGGACTCCTCTTTTCTCAAAAGGCAGAGTTTACTATCAGGAATATGAAACCCCGCATCCGGACGGCAGGATTGTTCCTACGCCTACGTTTGTTATTTCGTTCGATGCCATCGTTGCGGATGCTGAATCCAGAAATCACACGTTTTTAGAAATTTTGCGAAACGGAATGAAAAAATATGCTGAAAATCAGAATGCGTCCGACACTGGGGAATAACAACCAATGGGGAATAATATAAATATGGATGATTTGTTTGCTGGCCAGCAGAAAACACGTCAAAAGGTGCTGTCAGAACCAGTGATTTGTCTCGGCATGACATTCGAGAACGACGAAGCCCGCCGCGCCCACTTTACCGAGGAACTGCGCAAGAAGCTGCAGGACCCGGAGTTCCGCAAGATCGAAGGCTTTCCCATCGGCAGCGACGAGGACATTCTGAACCTGAGCGATCCACCGTATTACACCGCCTGCCCGAACCCGTGGATCGCCGATTTCATCGCCGAATGGGAGACGCAAAAGCCAGAACAATCTGAAGGCTATCACTATCACCGTGAGCCCTTTGCGGCCGACGTGAGCGAGGGGAAAAACGACCCGATTTACAACGCGCACTCCTACCACACCAAGGTGCCTCACAAGGCCATCATGCGTTACATCCTCCATTACACCGAGCCAGGGGATATCGTGTTTGACGGCTTCTGCGGAACCGGCATGACGGGTGTTGCTGCGCAAATGTGTAGTGACCGCGAAGTGGTCATGTCTCTTGGCTACCAGGTGAAGCCGGATGGAACCATTTTGCAGGAAGAGACGGATGAAGATGGCAAAAAGGTTTGGCGACCGTTTTCAAAACTGGGATCTCGTAGGGCTGTGCTGAATGATCTTTCGCCTGCTGCGACTTTTATCGCCTACAACTACAACATGCCAGTCGATGTTGCTGCTTTTGAACAAGAGGCGAAGCGTATTTTGCAGGAGGTCGATGATGAATGTGGGTGGATGTACGAAACACTCCATACAAATGGCCGCACAGGAAAAATAAATCATATCTTATGGTCTGATGTATTCACGTGCCCTGAATGTGCTACCAAGCTTGTCTTCTGGGACGTAGCCGTTG
>JAFEAR010000247.1 GCA_018266335.1 Bdellovibrionales bacterium | reverse complement strand
CCGAGAGCGTAGAGGACATCACCCGCGTTTTTGCCTTTCACATGACCTGCGAGCGGGGCAAACGAAACCTGGGGCAAGGCAACAACTCCGTGGGCGATTTAATTCCTGGTTACGTGCACGAGCTGGGATTCCAAAACATCGACGTACACATTTCGGACAAGGCCACCCCCTGGCTACCGCCCTACGATTTGCCCGAGCAGCAAGCGATTCTGGCGCAGGACCGCGACTGGGTGGAACGCAATTTTTGGATTTGGGACCGCAACGAAACCCAGCGCAACTACCTGGCAGGCGGAGGGCGAGCCGATGACTTCGAAGCCACCTACCAACTCGCCATGCAAAGGCGCCGCGACTTCCTAAGTGCGGTCGAAAGCGGCACCTACCACTGCGCGGGCGGCAGCATGCAGTACCTGATCAGCGCCACGAAGTAAGACCAAGGCTAGCGCCGGGATATCCAACGGGTATCCTGGCGCTAGTTATAACCCGAGTCAGAGGAGGTCTGCTTCATGAGGGTGAGCGGGTCGATGCCGCTGGCGAGCAAGGTTTTGCGCCAGCAGTGTTCGGGCCAGTTGTCGTCGCCGCGGGTGATGGGGTCAAAGAGCAGGCCGCGATCGTAGGGGACAATCATCCAGGCGCCGCTGCGAATTTCGGCTTCGAGTTGACCTGCAGTCCACGAGGAAAAGCCCATAAAGAAGCGACGCTTGTGCTTGAAGGAGTCGCTCTCGAGCAGGCGCTGAAAAGTTTCGGGCTCGGTGGCCAAAAACAATCCTTTGCCCACGTCCGTTTCGTCGTTGCCCAGGGCTTCGATTTCGTGGAGTGCAAAAATGGAATCGGAACCCACCGGGCCACCCCCGAAGAGATCTTCCGAAAAAATAAACACCGTGCTGCCCGCAACGTCCTTCACTTCGGCCGTCATTTGGGTGGGCTGATTTTCTTCGTCCTTCAACGGACGGTTGAGAATCAACCCGAAGGCTCCGCTCTCGTCGTGATGAGCAATGAGCACCACCGCACGCGCAAAGGTAGGATCGTCCATTTGCGGCAGAGCCACTAAAAAGTAAGGAGGACTCGAATCAGCGTCAGACACTCTCGGAGTTTAGAGCGAGCCAGCTCGCACAACAAGACCCCTTCATTGAATCTGGCATGAGGCATTCCAGAATTAAGACTACAAGAAGAGCTCAGAGATTTCGCAGAATTTTGGGGAGCTGATTGTTGATGCGGGACTCCACGAACTTTCCGTGGCCCAGGGGCCAGCCACGCCACTCCAACCGCACAAGGCGCGACGCACCCGAGAGCTGCGGGCACGCAAGACTTTCGCCCCGCAAAAATTTTTCAGCCTCGGCATCGCTCAGCGGCACGGACTCCGCAAAATCGCTCGTGCACTCGGGCACCATCGCGGCCGCGTACAAATCACGCGCGCCATCCCAGCGCTCCAATCCGTGCCGAAGCAAACCCGCTTCGCGCACCTCCAGCGCACGCGCAGCCCCCGCCGGCAAAGTCGAAATCAACAAAGCCGCGTAGCCCCCCGGCACACCATCGATGTGCGGCCAACGCCGGAGCTCTCGTGCCAACTTGAAGTCGGGGTGTTTTTCCAAGAACAACGCCACCACATCTTCGTTTTCATCGCGCGAATAGGTGCAGGTGGAATAGACCATGCGGCCCCCCGGGCGCAGCGCCCCCGCGGCCTCTAGCAAAATCCGCAGCTGCCGGCGGGCGCAGCCCCGCACGTCGCTGTCCTTAATATCGGAGCGCTCGTCGCTGCGCTTGGCGAGCAAACTCTCGCCACTGCAGGGGGCATCCACCAAAACGGCGTCAAAAGTGGCCGGATAAAAGGCCGCGATTTTTTCGGCCTCCAGGCTAGTGACGCTCACATTCGGAGCCCCGTGCCGGGCCAGAAGGGCGTCCAATTTGGCCGCCCGGGACCGTACAAACTCATTGGCCACCAGCCAACCTTTGCCCCCGAGGCACTCCGCAACCTGCGTCGACTTAGCGCCGGGCGCCGCGCACAAATCCAAACACTGCTCGCCGGGCTGCGGGTTTAATAAACCCACCACCTCCATGGCCCCCGGCTCTTGCCCAAAGAACAAAGCCGCCCCGGCGGCCGGACTCGCATGGAGGCGCCGAGCATCGGCCTCGCCCACCCACACACCCCCGCTAGCCCAGGGCACGGGTCGCCAATCGACGAGTTCGGAGCGCAAAAAAGACTCGGCCCCCGCCCGCAGCGGATTCCAGCGAAAAGCCCGTTGCGGCGAGTTTGCCAAGACTTCCAGGGCCTCCGCAAACTTTTGACACTCCGCCTCAGAACTCAGCACTTTTTCGATGCGAGCGCGAAATTCCTTACCCACCCCGGATTGTTGAGCCATTTGCTCTCTATTAGTGTCAGCAACATGATTTGGGAAGAAAGTCCTTTATTTCAAAACGCCGTTAAACAACTCAACCGGGCCGCAGACATCATGAGTCTCGATCCCAACATCGCGCGTCGGCTGCAAACGCCGAAGCGTGCGCTCATCGTGAGCGTGCCCGTGCGGATGGATGACGGACAAATCAAAGTCTTCGAAGGCTACCGCGTGCACCACAGCATGAGCCTCGGGCCCGCTAAGGGCGGTATTCGCTACCATCCCGACGTCAGCCTCTCCGAAGTAGCCGGCCTAGCGATGCTCATGACCTGCAAATGCGCCCTCATGAACCTGCCCCTCGGCGGCGCCAAGGGTGGCATCCGCGTAGACCCCAGCAAACTTTCGCGCGGCGAAAACCAGCGCATGACCCGTCGCTACACTACGGAAATCATGTCCTTCATTGGACCCGAAAAAGACATTCCCGCTCCGGACGTCGGCACGAATGCGCAAACCATGGCGTGGATTGTAGACACCTACTCGCAAATCAAGGGCCATGCCGTTCCGGGCGTGGTCACCGGCAAGCCCATCGATTGCGGCGGCTCGCTCGGTCGCGAAGAAGCCACCGGTCGTGGAGTGGTGTACTGCCTCATTGAGGCGGCCAAGCACCTCAACATGAATCTCGACGAAAAAATGCGCGTCGTTGTGCAGGGCTACGGCAACGTAGGTTCGGCTGCGGCCCGCAAGATTGCGAAGATCGGCTGCAAAGTTGTTGCGATCTCGGACGTTTCGGGCGGCATTTACAACCCGAACGGTCTGAACCTGGACGACGTGAACGTGTGGCTCGCGAAGAATAAAATTCTGAAGGGCTACCCCGAAGCGCAAGTCGTTTCGAACAAGGAGCTCCTCGAGCTCCCCTGCGACATTCTGATCCCCGCGGCTTTGGAAAACCAAATCACGGAGCAGAACGCGCACAAAATTCAGGCCAAGATCATTGCCGAGGGCGCCAACGGTCCCACGACCGACGCCGCCGACACCATTCTGCACGACCGCGGAATCTTCGTGATTCCCGACATTCTGGCCAACGCCGGCGGTGTCACCGTGTCGTACTTTGAGTGGGTGCAAGGCATTCAGCAGCTCTTCTGGAGCGAAAAGGAAGTGAACAACAAACTTTGGGACATCATGAGCGCCGCCTTTGCGCGCGTTCTGAACATTTCCAAAGAGAAGAACTGCACCATGCGTTCGGCAGCGTTGATTGCGGGTATCGACCGCCTCAGCCGCGCCATGCTGGCGAGAGGATTCTTCCCCTGAAGCACACAACAAAATGAGCGGCGGCGGCGTCACTCGCTCCTAGAGTACGTTGTACACGTCGTCGCTCGTTCCTTGCTGCCATCTCATTTTGTTGCGCGCTTTATTTTACTTCCTGATTTTGATGAGCAGCCCGGAGGGGTTCACGCCGTTACCCACGGTGTTTGAACCCCGCACATAGAATCCGCTGCCGCCATCGAACTTAATCACGCCATCGTACCCGGCCGCGCAGAGTTCGCTCTGAATGGCCGCGCCCGACTTGCCCGTCTTCGAAGAGGTGGGCCAAATCAAGTACGCACGTCCCGCTTTGGTCGCAACGATGGTGTGTTGAGTGGCACGCATTTGCCCCGCATTGATTCCCTGTCCACCCTGATCGAATTTTTGCACGCTCGCTAAATCTGCGCTCTTATCGCAGGGACTTCCCACGGAGGTGCCCGAACAAACCTTAGCGCCACGGTGGATAAGGAGGGCTCCGCCACCTAAAAATTCGAAGACTCGCCCACCCTTGCTCCCACAAACGGCGCTTACGCTGTTAACGGTTTGGGCGCCCTGCGATTCGCCCGGTCGACAAATGGCAAAACTACCGTCGCTAAACTGAGCAAGGCCGCCGCGGCCATAAATTTTATCTGCCGGTTGCACCACGTTGTCGGCCACGCCCCGCCGAATGGTCAGTCCATAAACAGTTCCACTCGTGTCGTTAAAGGTTCCACTCGCCACAAGTGTAGGCAAAGGCCCTCCCGGCAAGCAGTTGTCCGCATCGCTGCCAATTTTGCAGAGCGCACGCTTAGCGAAGGCCGAAAAGTTTTTGGGATCAGGATCGGCCGGACGGCTTTTGGAAGCTCGGCGACTCAACACCTCGAACTGCTGAATTTCCGAAACGGCCCAAGCCGAACTCAGTTTACCGGTATTGCCGCTGCAGAGCCCACTGGCGGTCGAGGTGGATTGTTGGGCCATGTCTTCATCGGGTGCCGAGCCGGCCGTGGCGGCCGATTCAGGAGCTGCAGTGTTTTCGGTATCTGTAACCTGAGCCGACGAATTGGGCGCCGCGCCGCAAGCGCCGAGCAAGCCCAAACCTAGGACGAGCCATCCCCTACTCCCCATAGTTCTCCCCCCAAGATTAAGGTTACGGGGGCTAACTCAAAAAAACAAATGACAAAGTATGTACGCCGGGAGGGAAGGTGATGAAAAAGTGCCGGTCACGCGAACCTGTAAGCCAGGTCTTGTCTTCTGTATCTAGGGACCGGCGGCGCCCACAATTCAGGAGAAAATCATTTCTCTAAGCGATCTACCCGGAAGTGCTAACGGCGCGGACCACGCCCACTTCCCTATTTGATCTTGCTCCCCGCAGAGTTTGGCTGTTTTCACTCCGGCAGCTCCCCGACAACGTCCCGTTCCCGGTCGTCGGCTCATAGCCCCGGACATTCTCTCTGTTCCACTGTTCCTCGGGTTTCCCCGGATGGCATTTCGCCATTGCGGCGTCCTACGGAGCCCGGACTTTCCTCAGGTTTTAACACCCGCGATGTTCCGGTTCGCGCTGCCCCGAGTCATAGCCCTAACGGGGGGCCGAAGTCACGCCAATCATGCCCGAAACGGGCTCCAAAGTAGACGGGAGGATCTCGGGCGGCAGCGCCGAGCCAGGTTCTTCGCCATTTGTAGGACCAGCTTCTTCGTTGCGCATTTCTTCCGCCAAAATTTTGGCGTCCGCGCCTTCTCCCATCAAATACAAGCGCTTCCAACCTTTGGATTGGTAACGATCGCTCCGATAGTTCTGCTGAAACAAGGCCACCGAGTACTTCTCGTGCCGGAAAATCTTAAGGTCACTCACGCCCACCGAAATGTGCTGATAGACCTTGGCCAAACGACGCTTGTACTTGGTCCAGGCGGCCAGGTTCATCTTCCGGGCGTAGAAATTCTCGTGGTAGTAGCTCAGGTAAGCATCGACGTCCTTCGAAGACCAGGCGCGCGCCCAATCGATGATGCGCTGACCGAGCGGGCTATTCTCGCTCTCAATGCCGAGCGGTTTTCCGGGAATAATCTGGTCCACGATAATCACGGGCGTCATGCGATCGGCCTGCACCCACTGGCGCAGCTCCACCACATCCTTGTTACCGAGGGCCACGCAGCCCTTGGTATCGAAGCGCTTTTCGAGGCGATTGTCCTTTTCCACCCCGTGAATCCAAATGCCCGAGCCCGTGCGCTTAAAAATGCGGTCGTAAGGGTTGGGATAATTCAACTCGAAGGCCGCCGGACCGTGAATCCGCTGCAAGCGGCGGCGAGGAATTTCGCGTTCAAGAAAATAAATTCCCTCGGGCGTGCGCATGTCGCCTTCGCGAGTTTTGTCGCCCAGATTAGTGCCCGAAATAGCGCGGTACTGCATGACAACCTTGTTCGGCTCCGCGAGCGAGTAAACCGTTAGCAGGTTCTCCTGCTTATTCACGAGGATGTAGACGTCATCGGGCGGCAGAACTTCCGCCCGGGGCACGGCGCGAACCACAAGCGCGAACGAAAAAAAGCAAATCCACCGTCCGAGCTTCCGAAGAGTCATGTGTCCTTTAGTGTAAAGGTGCGGGCTAAAATATCAACCCAACAAATTTAGCGCTCTCACGCCCGCAGTGCTTCCACGACTGTGGAACGGCTTGCACGTTGTGCGGGCCCGCGCGAAGCCAGCGTCGCCGCACCAACGGCAATCGCCGCCATCACGAGACTCGTGGCGAGATTCCAATCCACGGGGATCGAGGTCGAATAATAGAAATCCGGTGCGCGTACGTAACCCGAAATCAGACGGCAAAAAATCCAGCTCAGGACTAGACCCAGTCCACTACCCAAAATTCCCAACAGCGCGCCCTCAGTAAGAAAAATTCTTCTTACTAGCGCCGCATCGGCCCCCAATGCGCGCAACAAACCAACCTCACGCGTCTTCTCAGCAACCCGTACAGAGAGAGCCAAGTGCACCGCCAGCGCGGCCAGTAGGACAATGAAGAACACCACGATGGTCATAAAGATTTTTTCGATTTTCAGGGAGTACCAGAGCGAAGCGTGGGTTTCGCGCCAGGTCTTAACCGGCAAACCCAGGACCCGCTCCACTTCGGGGCGAACTTCGTCGGCACGCGCGGGGTCGACCAGCTGCACCTCAATGCGCGTGACCGCATCCTGCAAACCAAGCCACGATTCCAACTCGGCCCGCGACATACGCACACCACTGCGGTCAATATCCGGCACGCCCGTCTCAAACACGTTCGCCACCCGTAGCACGAGGGGCACGCCCTCTAATTTCCAAGCGCTTCGCAATTTAATTTCGTCCCCGGGGGCGAGGCCCAGCGAAGCGGCCAGTTCGGATCCGATCTGCGCGCCCGAGGGCGCATCATTCATGCCTTGCAGCACCACGCCTGCGCCGGCAATACGCCCCTTTTGTCGACCGCTCGGGATTTCCATGAGAGCTTCGGTTTGCAACAACATCTTAACGGAACGCAACTCCAAGCCCGACGTCGCCTTGAGGGCGGCGACCTTGGCGTCGAGACCCCGCGTAGGAGCCCCCTCCCAAAGGAGGTGCGGCTTTTCGAGCAAAATTTTATCGCGAATTTCTCCCTGCAAGCCGTTCATGACGCTCACCACGGAGACCCAGGCAAAAACGCCCACCACTACGCCGATAAACGCAAAACGATTCATCCACCGCACGGCCGGACGCGATCCGCGACCGGACAAATGCCGCCCGACAAATTTCCAGGCCCAAGCGGGAAGCCAAACGAATTGGTCGGCGGAAGGTGTCATGGCGGCCATGATCGACGAGCGGCTCGCCGTTGGCAAGCCTAGTGGTGCTGGGATTTCATAACGTCTTCGACGCTGGTTTCGGGCACCGAAGCAGGACGACGCTTTTCTTCTTCGGCCTGTTCTTTCTTCAGATCCGCCACTGCACCACGCAGAATAAAGCTACGCTGCATGGCCTGAAGAGTGAAAACCGTTTCGCCGAGCGTTTTGGATAGTGCCGGAAGCATGGTGCCCACATCGCCCGAAAGCTTGGTCAGGGCCGGCATGGCTTCGTTCATTTGATTGATCAAGTCGTGCGCATCGCCGGCAGATTGCGCTGCCTCGCGCACCAATTTTTTCATTTCCGGGGTCGTGGCAAAGTCCTTACGCATGATTTCTACTTCTTTGGACATGCGCTCCACGGCCTTCAAACTACGGTAGGCCTGCTGGTACACTTGCACCAGGTTCGCGTTGTTCTCGCCACCATCGCCTTCGATCACGAGACGCAATTGATCCAAAAGTTTGGTGAAAGTTTGGAAGTACGGACTCATGCGGCCGCCACTGAGCATGTCCGTGATTTCCATCGACTCCTCGCCCGGAAGGCGCGAGCCCTCTTTGAGACGCGGCTTGAGGGGAGAACCCGGCGTGATCGAAATGGCCTTTTCGCCGATGATAAAGGGACGACCCACGAGGGCTTTGGAATCTTCGCGAATCCGGTCGGCAAATTTGCTCTGAATGCTGATCTTTACGATGACCTTGTTGCTCTCGCCCAGTTCCACCGAGGTAACACGACCAGCCTTCAAACCAGCAATCGAAACGGGCGTGCCATCGGTGAGTCCATCACCACTGGGAAATTCAATGGAGAAGGTATCGTGCGGGGCAAACCACCCCTGGCGCAGCGAAGAACCAATCACCAACAGTCCGAATAACCCGAGGGCTCCCGCGACAAAGATAAAAATTGTTTTCTTCGGAATCATGGTTGTTTACCTAATATCTCTTCGACCGAACGGGCCCTTCCCATGAGGTCACGAATTTGACGGGCAAATTCGTGCTCCGTTTGCAGGAAATCGCGGGACTGGCCGTCGAATGCAACGCGTCCATGTTCCATCACGATCCACCGCGGGCAAAAATGCAGCGCCAGCGGCCAATCGTCGGTCGACAACAACAAAGTACGCTCGGGCTGCGAGCAAATTTCTTCGAACACCGCCAAAAAGCGCCGACGATTCAAGTTGCCAATGCTTTCGGACGGGTTCTCTAAGCAAAGAATGGAGGGCTTCGAAAGGAAGGAACGCGCCAAACCCACCAGGCGACGTTCGGCCGAAGTCAGACTGTACGGACGCTTGTCGAGAATCTCGGAAATACCAAAGCGCTGCGCGAGCTGGTTCACCACGCGCTGCGAGCCTTCGCGCAGCTTGACGTTGTGATCGCCGTACTTGAAACGAAAGAGCATCTCGAGCCCTTCGCGCGCCGTCACGTTGCTCAGCAGTCCTTCGCGTTCTAGGCACACGCCCATTTTACGGCGTTTCTCGTGCGAGAGAATTTCGTCCCAATCTGCCCAGTACGGCAGCGCCTGCAACTCTTCATCTAGAATGTTAAGTCGGCCGCTGCGCATCGGGCGCAAGCCGGCCAGCACGCGCAGCAAATAAGCGCGGCCCGATTTTTCGTGCCCCAAAATCGCCACGCGCTCGCCGTAGGCAATTTTGAGCGTTACGTCGTAAATTTGCCCTTCCATATCGGAAAAGCCGGCACCTAAGTTTTCGGCCTGCCACACAAAGCCGACGGGAATTTCCACCGGCGCGCTCACAAGACCCCCGCCAATCCCAAACGTTCAAAGGCGAAGAAGTAGTAAATACCCGAGATGAGGAGCTGCGCCCCGAAACAGAACATGAACGACCACACGACCGCCTTCGTGGTGGCCTGCGGAATTTCAAAACTCGCGCCGCTCGTGCGCAATCCACAAAAACAAGCCAAGAAAAATACGAAGAGTCCCAGCACGAAGGTCTTGGTAAAGAAAATAAACAGGTCGATGGGTGCCAGCGACGAGGTGACACCCATGATGTAGCGATCCCAAGGCATATCAATGAACAACTGCGCCGTAACGAAACCCACGGCCATTGCGATCCACACGAAGTGCATGGCCAGCAGGAGGGTTGAAACCGCGCCCGACACCACGCGCGACACCACCAAGTAACTCAGCGGCGAGACCCCGGTTGCACGCAGGCCATCGATCTCACCGTTGGATTTCATGGCCGATAATTCCGAGGCCACGGCCGAAACGGAGCGCGCCACGACCACCACCAGGGTGAGCATAGGCCCTAGTTCCCGAATAAAAGTGGCCACCAAAATGCCGCCCAGGACGTCCGATCCACCCAAGCGGCGCAATTGTCCGCCACTCTGCGCCACCGCCACGATGCCGAAAATCAGCGCGGCAATCGCCACGAGTCGAAAGGCCTGAATGCCGGTGAAATAGACTTGCCGTAAAATCACTTGACGTACATCATGGCGCGCGAGCGGCTTATCTTTTAAAAGCGCTCGCCATACGGAAGCCACGAAAGAAAAAAAGGCTCGAAAGGAAAATCCCACGCTCTTTTTTCGGATGTTAGGATGCAAAGGATGAGACGAAAGGCCCGCAGAGTAGGATTTCTGGCGATCAGCATGACGCTGTCCGTCGGCATCCGCGCAGCCGAGCCGTCCAAAAACATCGAAGGAACGCCTGAAAACCTGCCCTTCGGGGTTTTTCCACCGCTGAATCCCGAAATCGAAATCCCGCACGATACTCAGAGTCTCGGCACCGAGATCAAGGACTTATCCAAACGCGTCGAGTCGACCGTCAAAACTCTCGCCAGCAATCACAACATTCAGTGTTTTCGGAACCCCTGTCTGCTGCAGGCCTTTCCCATCGCCTACAATGCCCCTGGATCCGGATTCTTCGGCGGCGCGCGGGTGAACCTCAGCAACATGTCACGCAAAAATCCGCGCCTCTACTCTTTGGA
Source organism: Bdellovibrionales bacterium (assembly GCA_018266335.1). Next base: position 2,501 of record JAFEAR010000247.1, on the reverse strand, counting down.
CGCCATGTTCGTGCGTTCGGACACCGATCAGTGGAATGCCTTTGCCTCGCTCGACTTACCCAAAATTGAATCGCTGCCTTTCGATCCTCGCTGGAAAATTCGGGTGAAGTCCTCGCGTACCACCCAGCCGCGCTACTACGGCATTGGTCCATCTTCCGAAACGGCGGCGAAGCAGCTTTCCAGCGAGCAACTCCGCTACTCACTCGAAGAACAGGGCACCCAAACTTCGATTCTCGTTCCGCTCACTGTGTTCGAGGGACGGCACGTGAATTTCCTAACCACCTTCGGTTCGGTGCGCCATCAATCGGGGCGCATCAGCGAGGACGTTTACTCCAAACTCTTTGCCGATCAGCCTTTGGGTTACCACGGGGGCATTTCTTCGCACTTTGGTTTTGGTATCGAGCTCGATGAACGCGACCGCGAATCGATCTCTCGCCACGGTTGGCAAATCGAAACGGCCGGGGAAGTCGGCGCGCCGCCCATTGGTCAGTTCGACTATCGCCGCTACACCTTGATTTACCGCGGCTACGCCAGCTGGGAAAACCTTACCTTCGCCTCGCGCACCACCTTCGACTCACTCGACGGAGACGTGCCCTTCTGGGAAATGTCGGGCGTGGGCGGCATTGACCCTATCAGCGAAATTAGCAGCCCCGACTCTTTGCGCGGTTACGATGCCGGTCGTTTTCACGAAAAACTCAAACTCATTTTTAACGGCGACCTTCGCGTTCACCTGCGTCCGCGCCGCGCTTGGGGGCAGTATTTGGAGCCCGTTTGGATTCCCATCGGCGTGGACCTTGGGCGCCTCGGCAGCCAAACGGGCTGGAGCCTTTCGACGAGTGCGGTCTTTCTTTTCAACGATAGTTTTATGATTCGAACACTTTACGGCTATGCGCCAACCGGCTCGAACTTACAGCTCACCTTCGGCGAGGAGTACTAGGATAGGTCCAGAGACCCTCCGATTTGACTTCGACCGCGACCTGCAGGATATCCTTTCTTCAATACGAACATCTCCTCGGTGTGAGGGGATAGAAAGGCACAATCCTATGGCAGGAATCAACAAAGTCATCATCATCGGTAACCTCGGAAAAGATCCGGAGCTGCGCCATACGCCGCAAGGCCAGGCCGTCGCTACGTTCTCCGTTGCTACGAGCGAGTCTTGGAACGACAAGACCGGTCAAAAGCAGGAGCGCACGGAGTGGCACCGCATCGTGGTATGGGGAAAACAGGCAGAACTCTGCTCGAAGTACCTCTCCAAGGGTCGCAAGGCGTACATCGAAGGTCGCCTCCAAACGCGCGCTTGGGACGATAAAGAAGGTCAGAAGCGTTACACCACGGAAATCGTGGCGAACACGGTTCAATTCCTCGACAGTGCCGGCGGCAGTGCTTCGCGCGGCGGAATGGATGCCGGACACGGCGGCGGAGAAGATCCGTTCGGCGCACCTCCGGAATTCGACAACCACGGCGGCGGAAGCTCCAACGCCACGGACGACATTCCGTTTTAGATCAAGTTAGTAATTAATAGGCTGTGAGATGAGTGGCGTTCACGAAGGGGCGCCACGGCTCCGGCATGGACTTGTTGCTGTAAAACAAGAGGTCCGGAATAAACCCGATCTGCGGCTCCTTAGGTACCTTAAGGAGCTGCAGGCCGGCTTCCTGGGGCGTCCGCCCACCCTTCTTCTGATTGCAATCGGCGCAACAAGCCACAATGTTCGACCATGACGTACGTCCACCCCGCACCAGCGGCACGACGTGATCCAACGTTAGTTCCTTCGAGGGAAAAGTTTCCTTGCAGTACTGACACCGAAAGCCGTCGCGCGCGAACACGTGCTGCCGCGTAAAGCGCGCCTTCGTCCGTAGTTTACGGAGCGTGAAGAAACGCGAAAGTTTAATGACCGCCGGCACCGGGTACTTTTCGCTTACGGTGCGAACAAAAACATCTGGGTAGGATTCCAAAATTTCAATTTTGCCCCCGAGGGCAAGAACCATGGCGCGCTGCCAGTGGACAATTCGAATGGGTTCATAGGAAGCGTTCAGGACCAGGACCCGAACGCCTTCAAGCGAGCTTGTCATCCTCTCTCTATTGTAGCAAATCTAAGGGGGCCGGGAACAAGGCAACGATATGACGCGAAAATCCAAGAAAAAACAGGACGATACGGAACTCCTCGAGAGCGAATCCGCACTCGTACCCGTGGAATCGTCAAAAAACCTGCCCGCCGAGCGCGACGTCCTGAGCACCTACATGAGTGAGGTAGCCAAGTACCCCTTGCTCACGGCCGAAGAAGAATTCGCACTCGCCAAGCAAGTTTTCGAACACCACGACCCCGCGGCCATTCAAAAACTTGCGCAATCTAATTTACGCTTCGTCGTTAAAATCGCCTTCGAGTACGCGCGCTACGGCGCCCGCATTTTGGATCTCGTACAAGAAGGCAACGTGGGCCTGCTGCGCGCGATTCGCGATTTTAATCCCTACAAGGACACCCGCCTTACCACCTACGCGGTGT
>JAFEAR010000246.1 GCA_018266335.1 Bdellovibrionales bacterium | reverse complement strand
TCATCGACGGTAAGGGCGACACGGAACTTGCCAGGAAAATCCGCGAGGAAGTCGAAGGCCGGAGTCTTGGCAGCTTTGTCACGGTCTTTGACCTGGGGAATCCCAAGATTTCTTGCACGACGAATCCACTGCACGGCGGAAGCCCGCAGCAGATCGTGGACCGATTATTTGCCGCCTTCGAGTTCGATGACTCGTATTACCGAGGCGTCCAATACGAGGTAGCAAACGCCGTCGTCTCGCTCATCCATGAGCAGCGTCACGGTACGGTCACATTCCGAGATATTTGGAAGTGCCTCACGCAAGACGCGGAACTGTCGGAACTTGTCGCGGCAAGTGAAAATGAGGCGTTGCAAGCGCGACTTACTCGCTACCTTCAACAGCCCTTTAAGGATCGCGAGGCGAACATGATGGGACTCACCTCCCAACTTGGTCCGTTCGCGGTCGGCGAGATCGCAAACCTCGTGAACGGCGAGAGGCGCGGGCGTGAGTTTCGGGCGCTATCGCAAGTGCTTTTGGAGCGAAATGGACCAGAAGTGCTTGTCTTCTTGATCCCGACGCTTAAATATCAAAAGCTCGGCAAGCAGCTCGGGAAACTGCTCCTGCAAGAACTTGCATGGGCCGTGGGTGAGCGGGCCAGTCGAAGCGGCGCACACGCGCCATTTGTGCCGGTCTTCCTCGATGAGTTCTCGGCGTTCGTTTACGAGGGCTTCGAGTCGATTCTAAACAAGGCGCGCTCAAGCCAAGTAGCACTTCACCTCTCGCACCAGTCGGTGGGTGACTTTGAACTTGTCGGGCCGGAGTTCGCCAAGGTCGTCAACACGAACACCAATGTGAAGTGCCTCATGGGCCTAAACGACCCGGACACTGCCGACTTCTTCGCTCGCCACATGGGAACCGAGACGCAGGAAAAACTCACTGAGCGAGCGCAGACGGTGAATATCTTCGGACACAAGGAGCGCACGGGACAAATGTCTATTCGTGAGGTCGAAGCCTACCGGATTCACCCAAACGCCCTGAAGAACTTCACCAACGGGCGGGGCGTGATTCACCTACCGACGCCTAAGGGAACGATTAGCGAGGTGATCCAATATGCACGGCTCTAGGGCACGGCGTGCGACACGGGAACTTTGGAAAGGGGGCATGAATGGCGCGAGCTAAGGGCGTAATCGTAACCGCTAGGGATACGGCACTACTGCGGGAACTCTACGAGCAGACTGTCATGAGTTATCGCCAAGTGGCGGCGAGGCACTTCAAAGGGGCAGCTCACCCAACCGTCTATAACCGGTTGTCACGGCTGATGAGGGCGGGGCTCATGTCGCGGTTTCGCGTTGGCATGGTCATCCACCAGGGAGGCCGCGAGGAGATTGGGAGCGTGTACCGCATCACAAAACGCGGGATCGCCTGGCTCAAGACGGTGGACCCGAGCGGCACGTTTCGGGACGAACCCGTACCACTGAACACCTACACACTGGCGCACGATCTGGTCCTAAACGACGCAATGGCAGCCCTCAGTTTGCGATTTCCAGGTTCGAGCCTTGTTCATGGGAAGCTCATGACGAGTCTTCCCAGGGCGGGTGCCCGAGTGCCGGACGCGGTGATGAAATGCACGGGAGCCGAGCCCAAGTGGTCATCTGTTGAGCTGGAGTTGTCCGCGAAGTCCGCCAAACGGTATCGCGAAATCATACTCCAATATCGCCTATCGCCCGACTTTGGGAAAGTGCTCTACGTCGTTGGGAATGAGGGCATTGCCGCCAAGATCAAAGCCGAAATCTTAGGCCACAAGGTACAACCGGGCGGGCCGCAAATGGCAACCGGCAAGTTCTACTTTGTCACTTTGGCCGCGCTACTTGGGAGCGCGGAGGCGGCGAAGATTGCTAACGGCCAGGAGGAGTTTGGCGCACGAACGGTTAACCAAAATCTACAGAAAGGGGTGTTCATATGAACATGAAACAAAAATGGCTGGCTCGCGAGTACGGCATCAAATGGCTTTCGGTACCGCTGAGTTTGACGGGGCTCCTGGTGGCCTATGCCGTCATCTCGTACATGAAATTCGACACGTACAACGTCGGCATGTACGGGCTCAGATGGAACGGAGCGCAAACCTACGCGCAGGAGCTTGCGGAGTTTTCGAGCCGCACGCTTTGGCCGCTTGGGAGGTGGCTACTGCTCACGGTGCCGCTCGATTGGATATTCTGGCCGTATCTGTTTCGTGCTCGCCGGTAAGCGCTCAAACAAATCCCCAAAACGAATGTTTGGGGATTAGATAGTCAATCGAGCGCCGAATTCTTCGGCGCAACACTTTAGAACCATTCCCGTCCCACCCATTTTTCATGCCCCCTGGCGGGGGTGCGTGCCTGCTCCTGACCACTCTCCCCCTTCGAGAAAGAGTGGTCAGGAGCAGGCACGCATCAAAGACATGAAAAATGGGTGGGACGGGAATGGGGAAAGGAGAGAGGGGGAGAGAAAAAATAAAGAGAAGGAAAGGAAAAGAAGAAAGAACAGGGGAACAAAAACGATGGGAACGAAGGCAAGCAACAAACAACGAAAGCGAGAGATATGAAAAACGAAAGCAAAAAACAAATGAACTTACTTCAGAGGGTTTCGATTCGGACACCAGTGCCCCGCGAGAGAGCCATGGAAAGTTGCCGAGCAATGCTGGAGGCAATGCCAACCTACCAAGGCTTCTGGGTCATGGGCGAGCGCGGTGGTCCGGTCCTTGTGTGTCTTGATCCAGTTTGTGACGACGACCCTTCGCGACGCTGGCTAGTGCGGACGATGCCGCGAAAGCCGCTCGATGACTTTGAGGGCCTTCGACGGACGGAGCCGCCCGCCGATCACGAGGCTTGGATGTTCTTCTATGAAGTGGGCGATGAGTACCCGCGCAGGCTTTGGTCGGGCGGAGCATGTTGGATTGCCGAAGACATGGCCGTCTTTCAGGTGGGGATTCGTAATCCGACGTTCATCAAGGTTCGAGTTCCGCCGGAGGCGTCGGCGGCCTGCACGCCGCCCGAGATAGCGGCGAGCACGGAGGGCGCGGCTTGATCCAAAAAATGACGGGATGCGAAAGAAGGAGGCACGTTTATCGGCGAAATCAAGGAATAGACATAAATCGCGGCGGATGCGCCAAGGGGGTGCAAGTCTATGGGTAAACCAAAACCAGTAGAGGATGGAGCCAAGCAGAAGCCTTTGCTAAGGTTGGTCAGCGAAACGGAGGAGCAAGTTCGGGACGTGTCCCCTCCTCCGGGGTTCCTTGACAAGCTGCCTGAGCTCTTACGACTTGAGGAAGTAAGGACTTTGTTCGGGATCGCCCCGGCAACGGTCTACAATTGGAAATACCGACAGAAACAGCTCGGAGTTCCAAGCGGACTCTTTCTCAAGTTCAACCGTAAACTTTTCATAAGAACCGAAGTGCTGAAACGCTGGATTGCCTCCCAAAACCCCTCAGGTTTCTGAGGGGAGAAAGGACAACATCCATGTCGATTAAACGAGTCCTATTAGGCGACGGTTCCGCTCGGTGGGAAGCCCGCATCCGCGAAAGCGGACGCGGTTCCCGCCAACTTTGCAAACGCTTCGAGACGAAAATCGAGGCGGAGAATTTCCTAACGGAAGTCTCAAAGCAAAAGGTGGACAATCGCCGCAGCGGTATCGACGCCGACACCTTCGAGGAAACGACCTTCGCCGACGAGGCCCGCTTCTGGGTCGAACGGCGAGGTCTGGAATTCAGTCAGGCCTACAAGCAGAAGGCTAACGGCATCATTAGGATGCTGGAGCCGGTCTTCGGGCCGCTGAAACCGCTTCGATTGAATGTCCGGCGCGTGACAGACCTTCAAACCAAGCTGGTGAAAGACGGGCTAAAGCCCGCCTCCGTGAACCGAGTAACCGAAACCGTTAAGGCGATTTTGAACTACTCGGCCCAACAGGGGCGTATCCCGTACAATCCGGCTTCCGGGCT